>CAJBSQ010000089.1 GCA_903958265.1 uncultured Planctomycetaceae bacterium | reverse complement strand
GTGCGCCCGGTCACCACGAGGTCGGGGCGGGCAAAAAAGAAGTTGCGGTCGATGAGAAAGTATTCCTGCTCCGGTCCGCACGACGCAGACACCTGGCCGATGTCCTTGTGGCCGAAGAGGGCCAGCACGCGGCGAGCCTGCTTGTCGACGGCCTGCATCGAGCGGAGCAGCGGGGTCTTCTTATCGAGCGCCTCGCCCGTCCACGAGCAGAACGCCGTGGGGATGCAGAGCGTGGTGCCGTTGGGGTTGTCGAGGATGTAGGCGGGGCTCGTCGGATCCCAGGCGGTGTAGCCGCGGGCTTCGAACGTGGCGCGGAGGCCGCCCGAGGGGAAGCTCGATGCATCGGGCTCGCCCTGGATCAGTTCCTTGCCGGAGAACTCGGCGACGGCGTCGCCGTCACCGGTGGGCGTCAGGAAACTGTCGTGCTTCTCGGCGGTCAGGCCGGTGAGGGGATAGAAGACGTGGGCGTAGTGGGTGGCGCCCTTCTCGATGGCCCAGTCTTTCATGGCCATCGCCACGGCGTCGGCGATCGAGGCGTCGATCGGCTTGCCCTGCTTGATCGTCGCCTGCAGCGCCTTGTAGACGCTCTTCGGCAGCCGATCCTTCATGATCGCGTCGCTGAACACGTTTGACCCGAACAGCTCGCTCGTTGGGGTTTCACGGAAGTTCCAACCCTGGCCGCTGGAACGATAGCTGTTGATGGCGGCGATGGCACTGGAGCGGGCGGTGGTCATGGAGAGTCCTTCTTTGATGGCGAGGGGGCGAACGGGGCTACGGGTCTGGCGACGCCGCACAATAAGCGATCCAACCGCACATGTCCGCTCACATGCGAGGCTTCGGTATCACAGGCGGCCCGACACAGCCAGAAGAAGAAATCAGCGTCGGGCTTTATGGATCTCGGACGTCGCCAGACTAGCCGTCGATCAGGGGCAGATCAAGTAGCCAGGGGCCAAGGTTCAGGACGGATCAGCGGGCGGCGGTCGACCGGCCTGAAGGGCGTGCCGCCGGCCGCAGCGTGGCCCGCCGGGCCACGTCCGTCGCGGCCGCCAGGGCGGTGTCGGCAGCGCCTCCGGGGATGACGCCGTCGACCGGCCTAGCGACGGTGTGCACCGGCACGTCTGGCTCCACGCCCACGCCGCTGTAGGGCAGCCCCTTCGGCGAGAAGAACTTCGCCGTCGTCAGTCGCATTCCGACGCCCGCCGCGTCGAGCGGGAAGATGCCCTGAATCGAACCCTTCCCATAGCTCCGCGACCCGACGATCGTGCCGCGGGCATGGTCGCGGATGGCACCTGCGAAGATTTCGCTGGAGCTCGCTGAGTCGCCGTCGATCACCACCACCAGGGGCATCCGCCAGGTACCGGGCCTGCCGGCGGAGTAGTTGAAGTCTTCGTCGGGGCTGCGGCCGCGGGTGGCCACCACCAGGCCGCGCTCGAGGAACAGGTCGGCGACATCGACGGCTGCTGAAAGCAGCCCGCCTGGATTGCCGCGGAGGTCGATCACCAGCGACCGCATGCCGGCCGCGTCGAGCCGCCGGAGTGCCGCTTCCAGGTCGGCGGCCGTCGTCTTCTGGAAGGAACTGAGTTTGAGGGCGGCGATGCCCGCCGTGGCGTCGAGCATCCGCACGTCTTCGATGCTGGGTACTTCGACGTGCTCGCGGCGGACCGTCACCGCGCGGGCGGGGGCGGGGGCTCGCAGGATGGCGAGCGTGACGAGCGAGCCCTCCGGGCCCTGCAGCAGGTGAGCGGCCTCGTCGACACTGAGTCCGCCGATCGAGCGGCCGCCGACACCGACCAGGTGGTCGCCGGCCCGGACGCCGGCGCGTTCTGCCGGGCTGGCCGGAATCACATGCACCACGAGCAGGCCGTCGGGGGCGCTTTTGAGTTCCACGCCGAGGCCGACGAAGTTGCCCTCGATCTGCGAATAGAGATCGTCGAGCTGACCCGTGGTGAGGAATGCAGAGTATTCGTCGAGACCGCCCACGGCCGCGGCGGACATTTCCATGAGCGTGACGGCCGGCGGGATCCCGAGGATCGAGTGGGCAGCGCGGGCCACCCAGGAGGCCACGGTCTCCGCATCCTCCTGCGTCGAGACCCCGCGACTGCTGGCGATCTGGGCCACGTGCTCGCGGTACACCGAGCGGCGCTCGGGCGTGACCTGGGCCGCATGGGCGGCCGCGAACGCCGGTTCCTCGAGGGCCACGTCGATGGCCCGCAGTCCGCGGCCGACGAGCCGCGCGTAGTCGGGGTTTTCGACATGATGCGAGCCGATCCGGGCCAGCACCTCGCCGTAGACGCGGCGGGCGTCTGTCTCGGAGAGGGAGAGCAGCTGGCCGCGGAACGCCGGTTCGGCATGGCGGCGGGCGATGTCGCAGTGGAGTTTTGCGAGGTCGTACTGCTGGCGAAGGCTGGGGGCGAGCGTTCCTTTGCGGGCGGCGGTCTCACAGATGCCGACCACGTCGGCCCAGCGGCCCTCGTGGACCAGTGCCGACGTGCGGGCGGCGAGGTCTTCGTGGGGCACCGACACCGCGATGCCGCCGATGTCAGCCGGCTCGGGGGCGATCGGGGCCCAAACGGGCTGGGCAGAGGCGGGTTGGGCAGAGGAGGGCTGAGCAGAGGCGGCGACCGACCAGCCCAGGCCGATCAACGTCGCGACGAACAGCCAACTGCCAGACCACAGCCGGCGGTGACCGCGCGACATCGAGGGGCAGGCGACTGGCACGTGGGCATCCGTTCGCAAGGGGCCGCGAATGGTCGCGGCAGCCGGCGGTCGATCCGTTGACCGCCCGCGATTATGGATCACAAAATGGCGGCGGGCAAAAACGCGGCGGGGACGAAACCGGAGAAATTCATGCCGTTTCGCCGTTGGCGGGTGGGCCTGGCCAGTACGACCGGCATCACCCGTCCAGCCGACACGTTGGTAAGATGGAGTCGTGACGACTCCCCCCAGCACGACCGGCAGCCGTGGCGGTACCGCAGGAGATCCAGGCCCTTCCGGCGAGCAACTGCAGCCGACCCTGGTGCTCCTTGATCGCGTTCGCGACGGCGACCCCGACGCCGTGAACCGGCTTCTCGAACGCCACCGCTCGGCCATCCGGCGGATGATCGATCTCCGTATGGACCGGGTCATCGAGCGGCGGGTCGATGCCAGCGACATCGTTCAGGACGTGATGATCGAGGCCAACCGGCGGCTCGCCGACTACCTCGCCAATCCGGTCATGCCGTTTCGGCTCTGGCTGCGGCACATGGCCCGCGACCGGCTGATCGACGCCCATCGCCGGCACCGCGTCGCCGCGAACCGAAGCCTCGACCGGGAGGTGCCGCTGGTCGGCCCGAGCGACGGCGAGCATTCGGGGGTCGATGCGCTGGGCCAACTCGCCGACCGCGAACTCACTCCGGCCGCCGCGGCGACCTGGCACGAACTGGAGCGGCGGTTTGCCGCGGCCGTCGAGCGGCTCGACGACGCCGACCGGCAGATCGTGCTGCTCAAGCATTTTGAGCATCTTTCGACCGCCGATGCCGCCGAGGCGCTCGGCCTCTCGAAGCCTGCCGCGGGCATGCGGTACCTGCGGGCCATGCGGCGGCTGCGGTCATTCCTGGATGGCCTGGAACCAGAGGCCTGAACCTCCCCGCTGCGGCGGGATGTCTATCATTTTTGGGGTTTCCGATTCCGACGACGCCGAGCCCGATCACCGCTGCCATGCCGACCCGCACCCGCGCCATCGACGCCCTGCTCGCGCCCGACCGCGAGGAGGTGCTCGCGCAGCTCGTCGAGCAGCTCTCCGACTGCGACCCGCACCAGGCGCAGCGGTTGCTGGAGTCGATGGCCGGCAGCCACCCCGATCTCGCCGGCCAGCTCCGCGAACTCTTTGCCACGATGTCGGTGGCCGATGCGGTGGCCGACGAGTCGACGATCCTGCTGAGCCGCGAGGCCGCGGCGCGGGTCCGAGGGCAGGATGATCCGCGGGCGTGGGCGGGCGGCGCGGCAGCGCCGCCACGGCCGCAGGCGGGCGGTTTTATGCCCGGCGCCGCGACGCTGCCGGCGGTGTTTGGCGACTACGAACTGCTCGAGGAGATCGGCCGCGGTGGGATGGGGGTCGTGTATCGCGCCCTGCAGAGGAGCCTCGGCCGCATCGTCGCCATCAAGATGCTCCTGCGGCGGGACCTCGCGAGCTCCTCAGACCTGGCCCGATTTCGCAGCGAGGCGGAGGCCGCGGCGCGGCTCGACCACCCGGGTATCGTGCCGATCTTCGAGGTCGGCGAGCATGACGGCCTGCCCTTCTACAGCATGCGGTTCATCGAGGGCACGACCCTCGCCAAGCGGCTAACGCAGGGGTCGCTGCCCCCGAGGGAGGCCGCGGCCCTCCTGGCCAAGGTGGCTGATGCGGTGCAGGCGGCGCATTCCCGCGGCGTGCTGCATCGCGACCTCAAGCCGTCGAACATCCTGATCGATTCTGGTGGTGAGCCTCTCGTCTCCGACTTCGGTCTTGCCAAGCGGCTGGAAGACACTGACTCCGTCACGCATACCGGCGCCATCCTCGGCACGCCATGCTACATGTCGCCCGAGCAGGCGGCCGGCAGCCGTGGCGATGTGGGGCCGGCGAGCGACGTCTGGAGCCTCGGGGCGATCCTCTACCAGACGCTCTGCGGCCGGCCGCCGTTCCAGGCTTCGAGCCCGATGGACACGCTCCTGGCGGTGCTGGAGTCCGACCCTCCGATGCCCCGGTCGATCGTGCCGACCGCCGACCGCGACCTCGAGATGATCGCGCTGAAGAGCCTGCAGAAGCCGCAGGATCTCCGGTATGCATCGGCAGCGGAACTCGCGGCTGACCTGCGGGCGGCGCTGGCTGGCGATCCGCTGGCAGCCCGGCGGGGCGGTCTTGTCGATATCGTGACCCGGTTGTTTCGCGAGACGCACCATGCTGTCGTGCTCGAGAACTGGGGCCTGCTCTGGATGTGGCACTCGGTCGTCGTGCTCGCGTTGTGCGTGGTCACCGACGTCCTCGCGTGGCAGGGCGTGACGACACGCTGGCCCTATCTCGTTCTCTGGGGCGGCGGCCTTGCGCTCTGGGCGCCGATCTTCTGGGCGCTGCGGCATCGCAACGGTCCCGTGACGGCCGTCGAGCGGCAGATCGCGCACGTCTGGGTAGGCAGCATGATCGCCAGCACACTCCTGTTCGCGATCGAGCAACTGCTCGAACTGCCAGTGCTCACGCTCTCGCCGGTATTGGCGCTGCTCGCGGGGCTGGTGTTCTTCGTGAAAGCAGGCATCCTCTCGGGCACGTTTTACGTGCAGTCATCCGTGCTGTTCGCGTCGGCCCTGCTGATGTGCCTGGTCCCCAGCTACCAGCACGTGCTCTTCGGTCTGGTGAGCGGAGTGTGTTTCTTCGTGCCGGGCCTCAAGTACTACCGGCAACGGAATCGGCTCCAGTGAACCTCCTCTGGCTCGTCGTGGCGGTGGGGTGCGCGGCGTCGCTGGCCCGAGCGGGCGATTGGCCACAGATTCTGGGGCCTGGGCGAAATGGCGTGGCCGCCGCCGATGAGCACCTTGCCGACACCTGGCCCGCGGCCGGGCCGCGGCGGCTCTGGCGGCGGGAGGTCGGGGCCGGGGTCGCCGGTGTGGCGGTTGTCGCCGGACGCGTCTACCTGTTTCATCGCGTGGGCGACCGAGAACAGCTCGACTGCCTCGATGCGGCCACTGGCGAGACGCTCTGGAGCGACGGCCACGAGACGAGGTTTGTGCCGCAGGTCGGTGGGGGTGATGGGCCGTTGTGCCCGCCCGTCGTTCACGAGGGCCGCGTCGTTGTTCATGGCGCCCAGGGCGTGCTCGGCTGCATCGACGCGGCGACCGGCAAGCGGCTCTGGACGCGGCGGACCCACAGCGAGTTTATGGCATTGGAAGGATACTTCGGCGCCGGCTCGACACCGCTCGTCAGCGGTCGTCGGGTGATTGTCAACGTGGGTGGCCGGAAGACTGATGCCGGCGTGGTGGCGTTCGACCTCGACACGGGGGAGACGCTCTGGGCCGCGACGTCTGAGTCGGCGAGCTACTCGGCGCCGGTGACGGTCCGCACGGCGGACGCGGACCGGGTGCTGATGGTCACTCGCTACCACTGCCTGCTGCTGGACCCCGTCGATGGCAGGGTGTGCTGGTCGTTCGCCTTCGGCCAGCGCGGGCCGACGGTCAATGCCGCCTCGCCCGTCGTGTTTTCCGACGGCCACCTGCTCGTCACGGCCGCCTACGGCATCGGCTCGGTCTATGCGGCGTTCGACGACCGCGGGGCCACGCCCGTGTGGCAGGGGATCGAGTCGTTCGCCTCGCAGTACGCCACGCCGATCGAGATCGACGGGAGGCTGTATGGCTTCAACGGCCGCGACGACGTGCCGCCGGCCGAGTTGACCTGCCTCGAACAGGCGACGGGCCGCGTGCTCTGGAGCGAAGGTGGCCTCGGCTATGGCACGCTCCTGGCCGCCGACGGCAAGCTGATCGCGGCCACAACCGCTGGAGAACTCGTGCTCCTGAGGCCAAATCCAACGCGGCTCGAGCAGCTCGCGCGGGCACGTCCCTTCGCCGACGATCCACGGTCGGGTTCGCTGCGGGCCCTGCCTGCCCTCGCTGCCGGGCGGCTCTACCTCCGGAACGATCGCGAACTGATCAGCCTCGACCTGGCTCCGTGACTGTGCCGTGCGCCTTGAGCGAGTCGGCTCCGAACGGAAGCGGCAGGAAGTCGGAGAGCCGGAACACCCCCCGCCCGTCGATCACGATCTGGGTGTCGGCCGTACCAAACTCCGCGATCACCTGCAGGCAGGCGCCGCAGGGGGCGATCTTCGCGATCAACTCGCCGGCCGAGTTGCGGCACGTCACCGCGATTCGTTCGAGCCTGCGGCCGCCGGCCACCACCGCCGAACAGATGGCCGATCGCTCGGCGCAGATCGTCAGCCCATAAGAGCCGTTCTCAACGTTGGCCCCGCGAAAGATCGCGCCGCCGGTCTCCACGAACACGGCCGCAGCGCCGACCCGCCAACCCGAGTAGGGAGAATGGGCATTGGCGGCTGCGGCCCGCGCGTCGGCGAGCAGGGCATCGTCGGTAGGAACGGCGGTGAAAGCGGACATGCGCGACCTCGGGGGAACGGTGATGGCGGCGACGCCTGAAACACTCCGAAAGTCTACTGCCCGCTCGTTTCCGCCGCCCGTTCGACAAGGCGTTTCCCGGCCGTATGATCTGGCGATCGGGAACAAAAGGATTGAACGGCATGTCGCGAACCGAGGTATCGACGCATCCCCTGGTCGCGCACCATGTGGTCGCCCTGCGCGATCCAGCGACCCGCCCGCCCGAGTTTCGCCGGACGGTCGGGCAGATCACGCGGCTGCTCGCCGTGGAGGCTACGGCGACCATACCCACTTTTGAGGTGCGTGTGCCCACCCCGCTGGGCGAGGCGAAGGGGCGGCGGATCGCCGAGCGGATCGCGATCGTGCCGATCCTCCGTGCCGGTCTCGGCATGGCCGAGGGGCTCTTGGAGTTGATTCCCGAAGCCGAGGTCTGGCACATCGGGCTGTACCGCGACGAGGCCACGCTCCGGCCGCAGGAGTACTACAACAAACTGCCGGCCAACTGCGGCGCCAGCATGGCGATCGTGGTCGATCCGATGCTCGCCACCGGTGGCTCGGCGGTCCGCACCTGCGAAATCCTCCGGGCCGCGGGCATTCCCCGAATCCTGTTCCTCGCGCTGATTGCGGCGCCGCAGGGCATCGCACGGCTCCGGGAGGCGATGCCCGACGTGGCGATCCACGTGGCCGCTCTCGATGATGGGCTCAACGACGTGGGCTTCATCATGCCCGGACTCGGCGACGCCGGCGACCGGCAGTTTGGCACGGCCGCCCAGCCCTGATTGAGCACTGACCAAGCATTGACCCAGCAGGAGCCCTCGGCATGCGGGCCGTCGATCTGATTCGCAGGAAGCGTGACGGCGGTGAGCTCACGGCCGACGAGATCAGATTCCTCGTCGGTGGCATCGCCAGCCGCGAGGTGCCGGAGTACCAGTGGTCGGCCCTGACGATGGCGATCCTCTGGCGGGGCATGACGCCCGCCGAGACCGCGGCCCTCGTCGAGGCGATGCTTCATTCGGGCACGGTGATCGACCTCTCCGACATTCCGGGCCCGAAGGTCGACAAGCACTCGACCGGCGGTGTCGGTGACAAGACGAGCCTGATTCTGGCCCCCGTCGTGGCGGCCTGCGGCGTGACGGTGCCGATGGTCTCGGGCCGCGGCCTGGGGCACACCGGCGGCACCCTGGACAAACTCGAGAGCATCCCGGGCTTTCGCATCGACCTCGATCTCGCGGCCTACCGGCGCGTGGCTCGGGAATGCGGCCTGGTGCTCATCGGCCAGACGGCCGAGATCGCGCCGGCCGACCGCGTGCTCTACGCCCTTCGCGACGCGACGGCCACGGTGGAGAGCATCCCGCTGATCACCGCCTCGATCCTCTCCAAGAAACTCGCCGAGGGGATCGATGCCCTCGTGCTCGACGTCAAGACCGGCGACGGCGCCTTCATGGCGAAGCGGGAGGACGCTGTAGCGCTTGCCGAAAGCATGACGCGGATCGGCCGCGAACTCGGCAAGCCGGTGCAGGCCCTGATCACGAGCATGGACGCGCCGCTTGGCCGAACCGTCGGCAACGCGCTGGAGGTCTGGGAGTCGGTGGAGTGCCTCAAAGGTCGTGGCCCCGAGGATCTCATGGAGGTGTCGCTGGAACTCGCCGCTGAAATGCTCCTGCTCGGCGGCGTGGCCGCGACCCGCGACGAGGCCCTGGAACAATGCCGGCGTTCGATCGCCGACGGTTCGGCGCTCGAGCGGTTCCGCAGGGTGGTCGCGGCGCAGGGGGGTGATCCCAGGGTGTGCGACGATCCACTGGGCGTGCTGCCGAAGGCGTCGGTCGTGGGCCAGTTTCGGGCCGAGCGATCGGGATTCATCACCGAACTCCGGGCGTGGGGGGTGGGGCAGGCGTCGATGCTCCTGGGCGCGGGCCGGGCTCGGGTGGATTCCGTGATCGACCCGTCGGCGGGGATCGTCTTTGTGAAGACCGTAGGCGACCGCGTGAACCAAGGGGATGTGATCGCCGAGGTCCACGTGAATCCGACCCACGCATCGATGGTGACGAAGGCGCTGGCGATGCTCATGAGCGCGACCACGATCGCCGACGCGGCCCCCGTGAAGCGGCCACTGATTCTCGAACGGCTCTGACCCTCCTTCCCTGGCATGAGGCATTACGATGGGCGATCTCGACCGCTTTCGCGGGCTCCTGGGCGTGGCCGCCATCCTCGGCGCGGCCTGGCTCTTCTCGGAGGACCGCCGCAGGATCTCGCCACGGATGGTGATCGGCGGCCTGGCCATGCAGGTCGTGCTCGGATTTCTGCTCCTGCGGTCCACGACGGGTCAGCAGGTGCTCGAGGCGGCGGCCAACTGGGTCGACACGGTGCTCGCCTGCTCAGACGCGGGCGCGAGGTTCGTGTTTGGCGACAAGCTTGCCGATCCGGCGGGGCCGACGGGCTTCGTGTTCGCCTTCCGCGTGCTCCCCACGATCGTGTTCGTGGCGGCGCTGTTTGCCGTGCTCTACCACCTCGGGATCATGCAGGTCATCGTGCGGGCGTTCGCCTGGGTGACCGCCAAGATCCTCGGGTCGAGCGGCGCCGAGACGCTGAACGCCGCCGCCTCGATCTTCCTCGGCCAGACCGAGGCGCCGCTCGTCATCCGTCCCTACCTGCCACGGCTCACGCGGTCGGAACTCGCCGTGGTGATGGTCAGCGGCATGGGGCTGGTGTCGGGGGGCATCCTGGGGGCGTACAAGGCGGCGGGCTGCGACCTCCGCGACCTGCTCACCGCGATCCTGATGAGCTTTCCAGCCACGATTTACCTGACCAAGATGTTCGTGCCGGAGATGGGTGATCCCGAGACGCTCGGCACCCTGAAGGTCTCGAACGAACGGATCGACTCCAACGTGCTCGACGCCGCCGCCCGCGGCACCCGTGAGGGGATGATGCTGGCCGCCAACGTCGGCGCCGTGCTGATCTCGTTCATCGCGTTGGTGGCGCTGGTCAACCTGGCACTCGGCTGGCTCGGCGGCCTGGCGGGCCGTCCCGATCTGTCGCTCCAGTGGCTCTTGTCGCTGGTCTTTGCCCCTTGTGCCTGGCTGCTCGGCGTGCCCTCCCAAGACTGCCAGGCAATCGGCGGCCTGCTCGGCACCCGGACGGTGCTCAACGAGATGATCGCCTACTTCGACCTCGGCAGGATGAAGGAGACACTCACGCCCAAGGCCTTCTCGCTGGCGACGATCGCGATGTGCAGCTTTGCCAACATCTCGAGCATCGGTATCCAGCTCGGCGGGATCGGTGCCCTGATCCCGGAGCGGCGGAGGGATCTGGCCGAGCTCGGCCTGAAGATGCTCGTGATCAGCACGCTGGCCAACGCCCTCTCCGCCGCGATCGCCGGCGTGATCATGCCCTGACCGCCGCCGGTCAGCCGGTGAGAAAGGTAGACGCCCAGTACAGGCCGCCAGAGAGGGCCATCGCCACCGGGAGCGTAAGAATCCAGGCCAGGGCGATCTCGCGGACCGTGCTCGACTGGATGCCCGACTTGTTGGCCCACATCGTGCCGGCCACGCCGCTAGAGAGGACGTGCGTGGTGCTGACCGGCATGCCGAGCGAGTCGGCCATCGCGATCGTCGTGGCGGCGACGAGTTCCGCCGCGCCCCCCTGGGCGTAGGTGAGGTGCGTCTTGCCGATTTTTTCGCCGACGGTCACCACGATCCGTTCCCAGCCGAACATCGTGCCGATCCCCAGGCAGAGCGCCACGCCCATCACCACCCACTCCGGGACGTACTCCACGGGCTTGGCGAGCGTGCCCGCCAGTCCCTTGAGCACCTTCCGGCGGTCCTCGGTGATCCGGTCGCCGAACTCAGCGAGGAGCGTCCGGATGGCGGCCCCGAGTTCGACGAGTTGGGTCCGGAGCTTCCAGCGATCTTCAGACGACAGGTCGGAGAAACTCTCGCGACCATCGAGGTTCGACCGTACCTCTTTTACCAAGGGCAGCGGGTCGAGCGTCGCCAGCACGATGTCGGCCGAGGGAAACGGATTGAGGGCATCGTCGACAAGGTCGCCCTCCAGCACGGCGGCGGCCGCCACGCCCTCGCTGCGGGCGATCTTCTCCACGCGTGCCGAGGCGAGATGCCGCTCCTTGAGGGCCGTCATCATCGTCGCCAGGCCGGGCTCCGAAAGCTCCCGTTCGAGTTCCTCCGCGGCTGCAGCGGTGGCGGCGATCTCGTGGCGTGTCGTCCGCATGTTGAGCGCAAACGACGTGGGTACGATGCCGATCAGCACGAGCATGATCAGGCCCATGCCCTTCTGGCCGTCGTTCGATCCGTGGGCAAAACTCACCCCCGTGCAGGTGCCGATCAGGAGGGCGCGAATCCACCAGGGTGGCGGCTGGTCACCGTGGGGTGGCTCGTAGAGTTCCTTGGCCGGGATCAGTCGCTTCGCGAGCACCAGCAACAGCGCTGCCAGGCAGAAGCCGATCACGGGCGAGATCATCAACGCGATCCCTACCTCGGTCGCCTTGTGCCAGTTGATCCCCTTGAGCGCGGAGCCGCGTTCCATCCAGGCGTTCATCATCCCCACGCCGATGATCGAGCCGATGAGCGAGTGGGAACTCGAAGCCGGCAGACCACGGTACCAGGTGGCGAAGTTCCAGATGATCGCGGCCCCGAGCAGCGAGAGCACCATCGCCATGCCGCGGCCGGTCTGGATGTTGACCAGCAGGTCGACCGGCAGCAGGTGAACGATGCTGAAGGCCACGCCGATGCCGCCGGCATGGACGCCGATGAAGTTCCAGAGGCCCGACCAGACGACGGCCGGCGTCGGCTTCAGGCTCTTGGTGTAGATCACCGTGGCCACGGCGTTGGCCGTGTCGTGGAAGCCGTTGATGCACTCGAATCCGAAGGCGATCACCAGCGCCGCCACGAGCAGTGCCAGTTGGCCGGCTGAGAGCGTGGTGAAGGACTCGAGCAGTTCCACGGCGACAGTCCCTGCGGTGGCGACAGCACAAGCCAGCACCTTAGGCCCCGATGCGGCCAGGAACAAGCGGCGATCCCCGTCGCACACGCAATTCTCACACTCCACGAACCGGCCGGAGGCGATGTGCGTAAAATGATGGAAAGGAGGAATGCCCGCATGCCACGAGGAGACCGTCTCGAGGTCGAGCAGCGGATCGTCGGCTCGACCGTCACCTACCTGCATCACGGC
>CAJBSQ010000088.1 GCA_903958265.1 uncultured Planctomycetaceae bacterium | reverse complement strand
TCGCCGTAAGCAGCCCACGCGACGATGGCCGATCCATTCCCAAGGACACGGTAACCCACGGCCGGGTTCGCACTCGTTAACGAGGCCTTTCCTCCGGTCGTCATGATGCCGCTCGTGCCCGAGAAAGTACCACCAGAGCGACCCGCAATCACGTCGGCCCGCAAGTCGGCCTCGGTAATCCCAGCCGCCGCAACATCGATTCGGCCCGTGCCGACATCAATCTTCCCACCGGTGGACGAATCAACAGACAGCGTGGACAGGGCAACGACTGTCCGGCCGGTTGTCGCCATCGACACCACACCATTGCCACTCACCGAGAGGCCGGGAGTTCCGGTCACCGAACCGGAGGAGCCGCTCGCAAAAACAAGCTGAGCAATACCGCTCGTTCCGTTCACCACAAGCGTCACACCCGAAGCAGCCAGCGTGCCGCCAGGGGCAACCGTCACAGCGGGAGCCTTCATCGTGAGCCCCGAATCAACCTTGAGGGTGGCCCCGCTCTGAGCCGTCACGGCACTCGCAGCCAACGCGTTGTTGCTCGAAACCTGCAGCGTGCCCGTCTGAACGGCGGTCGCACCCGTGAAGGTGTTGTTTCCGCCGAGGGCCAGCGCACCGGCTCCAGTCTTCGTAAGGCCAGTACTGCCGGCGATCGCCGACGAGATGGTCGCGGTGGCACCCGTCGCCACCTCCACCGTATTCGAGGCCGAACCACCAAGAGTGACCGCAGCACCCTGGAGGGTGTATCCCGACGTGGAGAACAACATGCCTGCATCCGCCGACACTGCCTCCCCGAGCGTGACCGTGCCGCCGGATGCACCACTAAAGATTGCCTGGGCGCCGGGCACCCACGACCTCACCGAGGTTCCATCAAACCAGGTATTGCCGCTGTTCGTCCACGTACCACCTCCGCCTGCGGTTGCACCGTCTCCATACCAGGTCAACGTGGTGGGTGTGGGCGCCTGCGTGATTGGAATCACGGCACCGATTTGATTGCCAACGACACCGTCGATGGCGTACTGAAACACGCCCTGCTCGCTCCCGTAACCCAGGATATTCGCGTTGGGATTGGCTGCGAGATTGAAGGTGCGCCAGTTCGGCATCGACATTGTTGCGGAACTCGCCGAGCTCACCATGTCAGCGGGGAACGCCCATGGCTGGTTCCAGAAACCGCTCGTACCTGTTGAAGCAACGTTGCCAGCGCTGCCTTGGCTGGCAAAGGTCACCCCCAGACCCGTTGCGGGCGAAGCAGTGATACCAACCCGCGCTGGAAACGTGGTCGGCGGCAGATCACCATTGTCCAAAGCCGCCGGAAATGTTCTCTGGTTCCCGAGGCCTGTGGTCCCCGACAATGAGGCGTACCCAGTGCCGCTTGAATACGTGAACGGCCCAGGCGTGCTGCTGAGAATCGAAGATGTCGAGGACGCGTACGAAATGATGGCGACGTTCAGATTCCATCCCTTGGGATCAAGTTGCACGGCTCCAGTCACAGTGTTCCAGTACACCACCGCACCAGGAAGGCCGTTGGCGGCCAGCGTGGTGGAGCGAACCGGGAGCGACGAGCCCGTGGAAACGGTCGACCACTGAAGACCGCTTGGCGTGGTGCCCGTCGCAGTCGGCTGGACGAAGACGGCAGCTGAACTGGCCTGCGCTGCCAATGCCAGCACCGCAACCGCACACGCGGTGCGACCCAACTTCCTGATGAACGTGACGGACATGGGACGATTCTCCGAGTGAAGGAACACGATGAATAAAAGAGGGGACGAAACTATCTCGTCTACGCTCGAACGGTTGCCATCCTGTCGCCTGCTTCGCCGGAACCATACTAAAGCCGGCCGCCCAACAACGGAAAGACTGGATTGATTTTTTCCCGTAGGTTTGATGCCGAGGCACCTGCTGGGAAGCCCCACCCGTGTAGCCTACAGCCCCATCGTTAAGAATTTATCAGCGCGGAAAACAACCTGTCAAGCATCTCGCCGCGAAAAGTTCTGACGTTTGAAAAACATCAGCTAAAAAGGCGGTTTTGCCCAATCCTCACCCCTGAGGGCACCGAGCCCGGGGCGGATTTTCCGAAAGGACGAGGTCATGACCAACGCGTCTCGTACCGCCCTGGGCCATGAAATCCCCAGACGGAACTTTCTCGCGGGATCCGCAGCCGTCCTCGGCACGGCGGCTACTGGCACCGCCGCGGCCGTAGATCTCGGTCGAGCCCGAACCGTGTCCATCTTCCACACGACGGATCTTCACGGCCGCATTCTGCCCACGAGCACGTACGAGGGGCTCGATGACGTCGGCGGCTTCGCAAGGTGCGCGACCGCGATCCGCCAATGGCGCCGCGAATCCCCACATTCCATCACCGTCGATGTCGGAGATGTCGTGCAGGGAACGGCGGTGAGCCTCGAGAGCGGCGGGATGCTCATGATCGAGTTGTTCAACCGTCTCGGCTACGACGCATGGACGCTTGGCAACCATGACTTTGATTGGGGTCCGGAAAAGCTCGAAGCCCTACTCGACAAGAGTTCCTCGCCGGTGCTCACCGCAAACATCACGCGTGGCAACGCAGCCCCGGGCGGTTTTGGCGGCGCGTGGGGCAAGGTCCTGCCGTGGACCATCCGCGAGGTGGGCGGGTTTCGGATCGGACTCATCGGTCTGATCACGCCCGGCCTGCCGTATTGGCTTCCGCCCGACATGCTCGGCGGCACGCTGGCGACCGACCCCGCCGCAACCCTGAAGGCGGCCGTGGCCCAGGTGCGCGGCGAGAAGGTCGATGCCGTGGTGGTGATGGGGCACATGGGCTGGCGGTTCAACGACGACTATGCAAATCCCGTGCGGACGATCCTGCGAGACATCGACGGCGTTGACGTCTACCTCGCCGGCCACTCGCACCAGAATCAGCCTTCGTGGACGCTGCATGGGGTGCTCTGCTCGCAGGCAAGCTATCACGGCATTCACTGCGGCCGCATCGACCTCACCTTCGACCTCGACTCCCGTAAACTCGTCGATCGGCGCGGCTTCACGATCGTGATGGACGATCGTTTCGCCCTCGATCCGGCGGTGATGCACGTCGCCCAGCCGGGGCTCGACGCAGCCGACGAGCATCTGGCCCGTGAAGTTGCGACCGTTACCCGAGCCATCTCCGGAAAGGGGCGCTCGAGCGGCTTGGTCACGGTGATGTGCGAGTCGTTCGCCGCCGCCTTGAAGAAGCAGGGACAGCCCGTCGATGGGGTGTTTCACGGCACCTTCGGCACGGGCGATATCCAGCCAGGCAGACTCACGGTGGCCGACTGCTGGAAGATCATCCCCTACGAAAACATGCTCGTCACCGCAGAGGTCTCGGCCAGCGACCTGCTCGTCATCGTCGGCGAGGATGCCCGCCAAAAGGACTCGGATCGCACACTCTGGCCCTTCGACGTGGTAGCGGATGGCAACGGCAAGCCGGCGAGCCTACGACTGAACGGTGCCGACGTCGCGGCAGACCGCCGCTTCGCGATCGCGTTCAACGCCTACGATGCCCAATCAGGCGGTCGGCGACTGATGAAGACCCGGGATATTCTCGCGGCTCATGCCGCTCGGCAGCGAACATCGCCGATCGACACCCGTTCGGCCTTGATCGATGGTTTACTCGATCGCGGCACGATCGGCTGACGATCGCGGGCCGGTATCTCTCGAACGCGGTGATCACCACATGCCGTGATCAGGCACGGGTGCCATCCGGCACTGAAGCAGGCCGTAGTCCTGGCCCGAGTCTGATCAGCGCTTCTTCGTCTTGTGCTGGGGTTGCGCATCAAGGGCAAACGCCGCCCAGGCGCCGAGCGGGATCCCG
>CAJBSQ010000087.1 GCA_903958265.1 uncultured Planctomycetaceae bacterium | reverse complement strand
GTGGTTCGCCGGCTCGGGGGAGGCAAAAGTCGCGTCGCCGGGCGAGGATACGCCCAAGGCTCCGCGAGCGTTCGCCGACCCCCTTCGCCTACCCGCCCTCGCTTACGAGGACGACGCTACGCATACCTTCGATGCACTCGAGCGTGATGTCGGCGACAACAGAAGTACTCCCGACTGGGATCGAACCAGTAACCTTCAACTTCGGAGGCTGACGCTCTATCCAATTGAGCTACGGGAGCATTGGTCGCTAGAAGTGTACCAGCCTCGTTCGGCCGATGACAGCATCCCCTGGTGAAGTTGCCTTGATGTCGCCTCGCGGCCGCCGCCGAGCGTCTCGCGGCCGGTCACGCCGACCGCTTGAGCGCGGGGACCTGCGGCTCGATGTGGGGTCGGGCCGTAGGCTCGTGGGAGGTCTCGATCCGGTACGTGCGGGCCGTCTCTTCCGGAGAGTCATTCCCGGCGGCCTGTCGCCTGAGCGCCGCGAGCTGTCGGGCCCGCGGGATGCACGACCCCACCTGCAGGACCGCCGCCAGTCGACCGGCCAACATCGCGAACGTGCCCAGCGGCGCCGTCGCCGCCGCATGCCGCATCACCTCGCCCAGATGCGCGATCAGGGCGGGCATCGCGCGGTCGCACGGCAGCGAACGCCAGAAGAGACGCTCCGCATGCAGGCCGGCGACGAAGCTGCTTCGACGTCTCCGCGACGGGCCGCTCACGACCACCGATCGTGGCTCCAGCACGATGCCACATTTGGCCGCGGCGAGGGCTGCCGCCATGTCGGCGGCGGCGAGGGCGTCGCCACAGGCCTGGGAAAAGCCGATATCGGTGAGCACGTCAGCCCGCCAGAAGCCGGCCTCGAGCGTTGGCGCCGATGGCAGCCCACCAGTCGTGATGCCGCCCTTCGTCCGCCGCGGCACGACAGGCATACTGCGGCCCCCGATCGAGCGCCGGATGCCCGCCGACACGGGTTGCTGACGATCGGCTCCCGAGACGGCCAGCGGCACGACGGCGGCCACGCCCCCCCGGGCAAAGTGCTCGAGCGCCGGCTCGGTCCAGCCGTCCGTTGCCTTCCAGCCGGCGGCCAGCACGTGGATCACGTCGCCCGTGGCCGCGGCCGCGCCCGCATGGATGCAGCCGATCAGGCCGGAACCGCGGGGAGGCTCAACGAAGCTGACTTCCTCGCGGATGTTCCACGGATCGTCGTATCGCATGGTGTGCGCGACGATGATGTCACAGTCGGCTGGCCTGTTCTCGAGAACGCTGACGAGCGTCTCCTCGAGGCCAGACACTTCGGTGGCCGGAATCACAATCGACAGCCGCTGTCGCCCTGCCTGACGGTCCATCGACATGATCCCCCCGCTCAATCCCACGCGGTCCGCGCAGACGCTCCCCCCGGAACGCCCTCGAAACTCGCTCGTCCCCACCGACGTCGATCTTCTGCGATCAGGCCGCGGCCCGCTGCGGTTGCAGTTCCGTGAACAGGTTCACGGTGTGGAGCATTTCGCCGTCGGCGTCGTAGAACTGCAAGACGCCCACGTCGATCATCCACATCGCGAACATCTCGGCCACACGGTAACACCGTGCCACGCATCGACCGCGATCGATGCGGATGTTTTCCTGCAGGTCGTCGACGTCAATGACGTCGGCGCCCAGTTTGAGAAAATGCCGAGAAACAAGACCACGGACATCCGCGGCGTTCATGTGCAGACGCATGGAAGGCAACCTCCTGTTGCGGGCTGACGAATCGACGTCTTGTCGATCGGGTCGAGAAACCTATCGGAGCGCTGCCGCCAGCGAAAGGCTGGTTTGCCACAGGCGAGAGCGTTTCTGGCCGCCCGACCCGCCACCACGGAAAGAGATCGGCCGCCGTGGCCCCCCGGAATCACCATCGAAACAACCCACCCCCGATCCTGCAGGTTCGTCCTCATCTGCGCAGTTTGCCCTGCCTGCGTGGCCGGCAGACTCTCGCGACTTCACGGCAGCCGGTGGGTCCACGCCGCGTCGAGATACCGGTCGCGGACAAGGGTCGTGACGCGGTCCTGCGGCCAATCACGGCGAACGTCGTCGGCCGCAAATGCCCGGCGGACCGCGGCTTCGAGCGGCTCGCGACCGAGCCGGAGGTTGGCGAGAAACGCCTCGTGCGGGCGTTGGGCTCGGTAGCCCGGCTCGCGGGGCGGGTGCCTGAGCACCCGCGAGATCAGGCCGATGTCAAACCTGTCGAGCAGCGTGCCGTGGTAGAGAACGGCCCCGCGCCGGATTCGTAGGGCGTTGCCCGAAACCTTCCGTTCCATGCCGTCGACGTCGATCGCAATGTCACTCGCACCGCGGCGCAGGACCGGACGCCCAGCGGCCGTCAGGGCGGCGCAGAGCGGATCGAGCATGGCGGCGTGGATCGATTCGATTCCCGGCGCGGTCTCGGGCAGGGGAGCGATCACCGACCACATCAGGCACCCCGGTCCGAGCACCACCGTGAGCCCGCCGCTGGGTCTGCGGAGCACCCGCACGCCTGCCGCCTGGCAGGCGTCGGGATCGATCTCCTCGCTGAGGTGGCTCGACGACCCGAGTACCACGGTCGGCTCGGCCGCCATCCACGTGCGGAGCACCGGCCCGCCCCGCAGCCCCTCGTGAACTTCGGCCAGCAACGCCTCGTCAAGGGCGAGATTCTCGGCCACCGTCGGCAGGTCGGCGTCGAGCCAGCATGCGGGGCTGAGACCGCTGCGACGTTGACTCACGTTCCCGGCCTCCTAGACTTGATCCATGAACGAATCTTCCCGTCGTGGCCCTCGGCCCGACGATGCCCTGCCGACCGTCGAACCGCCGAGCGCGGCGTTTCTGGTGCAGCTGTTCGTGGTGCCGCTGACGATCGTCTCCTGCGGGCTGTTCGTGGTCTGGGGATTCTACTGGCTCGCCCAGATGGGCAACGATCCAGAGAGTTACGTGCGGGCCCTCCGCCGCAACAACGAGGGCCGCTGGCAGGTGGCCCTGAACTTTGCCAACGATCTCCGTGGCCCCGGCGGCGCGGCACTCAAGAACGACGCCAAACTGGCGGGCGACCTGACCGGCATCCTCGACGACGAAGTTGCCAGCGGTCGAACCAACGGCAGCGGCCACGCGGCCGAGCAGTCCAAGACGCTCTGCGGATATCTCTGCCGTGCGCTCGGTGAGTTTTCGGTGCCCGAAGCCGCCGTGCCCCTGCTCCAGCGGGCCGTCGATGCCGGTGATCCGCAAACGGCTCAGGCCGCCGTCGAGGCGTTGGCCGTGCTGTCGTCGAACCTCACCTCGGCTGGGAAATCATTTGCCGACCCGGCTGCCGTCGCCGCCGCCCTCCTGACCGCGTCGCGAAGCGACCTTCCAACGCTGCGGTCGTCCGCCAGCTATGCCCTCGGCGTGGTGGGGGGCTCCGACTCGGTGGCGCGGCTGCGGGAACTCCTCGACGATGGCGACGACGACGTCCGCTTCAACGCCGCCATGGGGCTCGCTCGCCAGGGGAGCGACGCGGCGTGGACCATTCTGGAAGAAATGCTCGCGCTGCCTGACATCATGCCCCCGGAGGGAGACCAGAAAGGGCAGGCCGAGCGGTACCGCCGGGCGATGATCGTGGTCAACGCGATCAAAGGCGTGGGCGTGCTCGTCGATTCGTCAAAGCAACCGCCCCCCGAGGTGATCTCGAGGCTCATCACGACGCTCGCCGACGATCCGGTCTCCGATGTCCGATCGAGCGCCGCGGCCCTGCGGCGGCGGATCGATCGTCTTGATTCAAACGGCTGAGACGCGGCGCGGAGGCCGGCAGGCCGCGGTCAGCACGCGATCAGGAGAGAAACTCCTCGAGGGAGTCGCGAAGCATGTCGATGTCAGGCTCCAGCCCGGTGAGCGTCTGAAAATCGATCGCGGTCTGCGCGGCATGGATCTCGATGCCGTCGACAACGCAGCAGCCCGCGCTGGCCGCCAGGGCCGCGACAGGGGAAAGCCCGCCGGCGAGCAGGGCGTCGGCCACCACCAGGTCGGGACGCAGGCCCGAAACCACCGCCCCCTGGCCACCGAGAGAAGACAGCACCACGATGCCGACGTCGGCGGGCACGACGACCCCCGCCTGCCAGTCGGCCACACCAGCGTCGGCGGCGTGGACGCTCGTCAGCGCCTCGGCGAGTGACCGTGACCGCTCGGTGTCAGGATCGCAGATCACGAGTCTCGTCGCGCCGGCGAGGGCGAGTTCGAGGGCTGCGGCCCGCCCGCAGGCGTCGGCGCCGATGACGAGCACACTCTTGCCGACAGGGTCGACGTGAGCCCGGAGCGCCTCGACGATCCCACGGCCGTCGGTCATGTGGCCGGCGAGCCCGTCGGCTCGCCTCTCGAGCAGGCTCACGCTGCCGGCAAACTCGGCCGACGGGCTCGCGGTGGCAACCAGCCGCAGGCACGCTTCGCGAAGCGGTCCCGAGACAAGGCACCCGCGAAGCCCGAGGGCGGCAGCGCCCGCCACGGCCGCCGCCACGTCTTCGGCGGCCACGTCGAAGGTGATGAACCGCCAGTCGAGTTCGGCAGCCTCGATCGCCCGCTCGAAGAGATACTGCGCCGGGTTGCCGGCGGCAGGGCAGCCCAGCAGCGCGATGATCTCCTGTAGCGCTGGGCTCGTCATCGCGGGATCCATCCTTGCGTCCGAACTGCCAGCACCACGCGGCCCTCGTTCGGCACGCCAACTCGCCACCGTTCACACCACGACGTGCGTGGCGGCGAGGAATCGCGGGTCGCTCCTGATCGGGTCGAAGTCGCGTTCCTCGCCGGTGAGGTCTCGAAAGCGGTCGTCGATCGAGATCGCCTTCGTGAGGTGGTCGACCGCCGCCGAAACATCGCCGGCGAGCGAGTGGTAGCAGGCAAGATTGTAGAGCAAGAGGGGCTGCCCGGGCGTGGCCACCAGGCCGCTCCTCAGGGCCGCGATCGCCTCGTCGAGCCTGCCGAGCCGCTTGTAGCACCAGCCCAGTCCTAGCCACGATTCCAGGTGCTCTGGAGCGGCCTCGGCCGCCTGCCGGAGCGGGACGACCGCTCCATCCCAATCTCCCAGCGTTCGCAGGGCACGACCCTCGAGCAGGCTGGCAACGGGCCCGGACCGGCTGGCCTCGGGCAGTTCGGCGAGTTCTCCAAGCGCCCGCCGCAGCAGCGTGCGGGCGTTCTCCGGCACAGGTGCATCGGCGTCGGCGAGGAGTTCGCCGAGTTCGATATACCCAGCCGCATGCCGCAGGTGGAGTTGTCGAAGATGGCTGTTCATGGCAGTGAACCCGTGGACGTTCCGTCGAATCGGCCCATCCGAAGGAATCGTAGCCCCTGCCCCGGGGCGGGCCCAACCCGAGCGTTCTCTCCTGTATACGAAACGATCGGCCCGGAGGATCGCCCGGGCTCCCCGGTTTTGCAAGACGAGCCCGATGCACGAAATCTGACGCAAACCGCCACTCTTTCCAATGGGGATCTGCCCCACGTCGCTGCCCATCGCCAACGGACCGAGGAACACCAGATGCGTTTGACCGTCAGAACCCTGCTGGCATGGATCGACGGGGTGCTTGCTCCCGAGGACCAGCAGGCCCTGGGCGAGAAGGTGGCTGCCAGCGGCGTCGCTCCTGCCCTGATCGAGCGGACGAAGGCCGTCGTCGGGCACCAGGGGCTCTCTGCGCCCTCGCCCGTGGGCCGCGGTCTGGCCGACGATCCCAACACGGCCGCCGAGTTTCTCGACAACGTGCTGGACGCCGAACGGCTGGAGGCCTTCGAGCGGATCTGCATCGAGTCCGACATCCACCTCGCCGACGTCGCCGCCTGCCATGAGATCCTGGCGGAGATCACTCGCGAGCCGGGGCTCCTCGAACCCCTCGGCGTTGCCCGGCGCCGGAAGCTGCTCGACATGGCGGCGAAGCACGCGACGGCCCGCGACGAACCGCGAGCCGCACGGCAATCGTCGGGCGCGAAGCGGAGCCGGCGTGCCCCGGTGGCACCGGATCGCCGCCGGGCGCCGGTCGCCGCGTGGCTCTCTGCCGCCACGGCCCTGGCGTTGCTTGCCGTGCTCGGCGGCTTCCTCGCCTGGTCGCTCACGCGCGGTGGGAGGAAGACGCTCAAGCCTCAGGAGATCGCGGCCATCGAGCCCGTGGCGCCGGCCGCCGCCGCGACGAGCACGGCGGCGCCTGAGCGAGCGCCACCGCAGCCCGCCGCTGCAGCCCCTGCCGCAGCCCCTGCCGCAGCAGAAGTTCCGCGCGAACCGCCGCCGCCGGCCGCCCCGGCCGCGGTGCCATCGCCGTCTGCTGAAGACGAGATTCCGATCGCGCCACCTGCCGGTGATGCCGGGAGCGAGGCCCCCGTGCCGCGAGCGATGCCGGCGCCGCCCCGTGAACCTGCTGCCACCCCGG
>CAJBSQ010000086.1 GCA_903958265.1 uncultured Planctomycetaceae bacterium | reverse complement strand
GTCTCGCACGTCGGCACCCACTTGCGGCAGCAGACGACCTTCGGGCAGCAGGGATTGCCGGCGGCGTCATACTGGCCGTTCGCCGAAATCTCCTTCGCCTCGGTCACCCAGTGGCCGCCACGGCAGGTCACCGTCTTCGTGCCCTTGACCGGCACGCGACGCGAAACCGTCCGGCTGCCCGTCATCTGCTCGGTGTAGGGCACGTTCACCATGTAGGTCTGTTCGACCTGCTCGGTGTAGGGCACATTCACCTTGTAGGTGGCGGTCCGCTCTTCCGTGTAGGGGACGTTCACCTTGTAGGTCGCGGTCTTCTGCTCCTTGACCGGGACCATCACCGTGTAGGACTGCTCGACCTGCTCGGTGTAAGGCACGTTCACCTTCCACGACCGGGTCCGCTCTTCCTTGACGGGCACCATCACCGTATAGCTCTTCTCGAGCTGCTCGGTGTAGGGCACGTTCACCTTGTACTCGACCGACTTGGTTTCCGGCACGTTCACGTTGACGGTGTAGTTCACCGACTTCGTGCGCTGCTCCGGCACCATCACCGTGTAGTTCCGGGTCTTCTCTTCGATCCGCGGAACCCGCTTCGTCACCTCGAACGACCGCTCACGGACCTCGGTGCTCCACTCGGTCGCCTCGACGTCCCGGATTTCCGGAACGACGACCCAGCGCTTCACCGTCTTCATGCACGCATCGCCCGAGGCGATGGCGGCATCGTCGACCATGGCCTCGCCCTCGGCAGCGGGCGCCGCGGCGTCGGCAGCGCCGACGAGCACGGAACCATCAGCCGGGGTCGGAGCGGCCGGAACTTCGTCGGCGCCGCGGGCGAAACCGCCCACGCACACACCGGCGGCAGCCGCCCACGGCAGGAAACTGAATGTCAGACGCTTCTTCACAGACACCTCCAGAGGAAAGGGAAATCATCAGACGTTTCGCGAAACAATCCCGGGTTTCACGCCAACATCGCCACCCCCAGTGGTGGTTTTGTCGCACGCAAAAACACAGGATGGGTTGCCGGCATTCCCGTCCGTCAAGGCTGCCCAGTACGCAGGGGCACCGCGACCGGTCGGGTTTGCGCTGCCGGCAAACTCCCCTCAGGAGATCGTTCTTTCGCGACCCAAAAACTCACTCGCCCGGAAGATCGACCGGTCGTTCCGGTCGTGACGGTGGCGCGTCCACGGCATCGGCGGGGCCGCCCATCGGGCCCCCTTCGCAGCAGGTCTCGAGAATGGCGCCGCACTGGCGGCAGATCAGCTTCGCGCGGATCTCGTGGGTCTCGCCCGAGCAGATCGGGCAGCGGCAGGTGCTCATGCCGGAAAGCATAGAGGGTGGCCGCGACGAGGGCACGTGGGATCCAGCCGTCAGCCCACGAGGATCACGAGGAGTTCCTTGGGCCCGTGGGCGCCGAGGACCAGGATCCGCTCGATATCGCCGGTGCGGCTGGGGCCGGTGATGAACGAGACCATGCTCGGCATCCGGCCGGCGTACCCCGTCCGCACCAGCTCCAGGGCGTCGCTGAGCGTGGCCACGATCTGGTCGAGCGACACCAGCACGATGTGCACGTGTGGCAGGATCGACAGTGCCCGGCCGCCGCAGGTGCCGCTCGACACGAGGATCGAGCCGGTCTGGGCGATCGCCGCATCGCAGGCCGTGATGCCGGCATCGCAGGATTCAAGCGCATTTTTGTCGAAGGCGTTGTCGTCGACCCGCAGCGTCTCGCAGTCGAGGGCCGCGACCACCGGCTCCACGGCGGGGTGGCCGTGCCAGGCGACCCGCCTCCAGCCCCGGTCGCGGGCGATGCCCGCCACGATTTCCGCCGCACCGGTGAGGTCGGCTGCGCGGTGCACCTCCGCCCGGAGTTTCGCCAGGTTGTCGGTCAACAGGGCCAGTTGCTCGGCAGGCGTCTCGCCGCCGTCGGGAAGCCACGGCCGCGCCATCTCCAGTGGCAGCACGGTGAGGCTGCCCGGTCCGGAGGCTGCCGTGGCCCCGGCCGCCTGCGAGGCCATGTGGGGGGGCGGCGCCGGTACCCGCAGGGCTTCGCGGATTCGGGCGAGGATCGTGTCGCGGGCCGACGTGCTGGCAGGCGGGCTCACTTCCGCGCCCTCCACTGGCTGCGGAAACTCGCCGCCGGGGCGGCAGGCAGATCCCGCGTCGCCAGCCAGTCGCCCAGGAGCGGCAGCCGGAGTTTCTTCAGGAGCCAGAGCGTCTTGCGGAACACGGCGCCCCCTGTGGCGAACAGCCACGGCCGGCTCGCCACCGCCGCAAACAGCTTGTGTCCGAGGCGTTCAAGCCGATTCGGGGCGGTCTTCGCGGCGTTGCGGCGGTTGTGCAGGAGATGGTGATGGATATCGATCCGCACCGGGCAGGCGTCGGTGCAGGCTCCGCAGAGCGAGCTCGCACCGGAGAGGTGGTTCCAGTCGGCCAGGCCCCGGAGGTGCGGCGTGATCACCGAGCCGATCGGGCCCTGGTAGGTCGTGCCGTAGGTGAAGCCGCCGACATTCTTGAAGATCGGGCAGACGTTCAGGCACGCGCCACAACGGATGCAGTGGAGGCTGTCCCGCTGCTCGGGGTCGGCGAGGATCGCCGTCCGCGCGTTGTCGAGGAGCACGACGTGCATCTCCTCGGGGCCGTCGCACTCGCCGGGCTGCCGGGGGCCCGCGTAGAGGGTGTTGTAGCAGGTCATCGGCTGGCCGGCCCCGGCCGTGGCGAGCATCGGCAGGAGCACCGCGAGGTCGTCGAGATTGGCCACCACCTTCTCGATGCCGGAGATCGCGATGTGCATCCGCGGCAGCGCCGCCGTGAGCCGGGCGTTGCCCTCGTTCTCCGTGATCGAGATCTGGCCGGTCTCGGCCACGAGGAAGTTGGCACCGGTGATGCCCACGTCGGCATCGACGTAGAGCCGCCGCATATGCCGCCGGGCGATCATCGTCAGCTCCTCGGGGCTGTCGGTCGGCGGCGTGCCGAGGTGCCTGCCGAAGAGGTCGCTGATCTCGTCTCGGCGGACGTGCATGCAAGGGAACACGAAGTGGTAGGGAGGCTCGCCCCGCAGCTGCTGGATGAACTCCCCGAGATCGCTCTCCACCACGCCGTAGCCATCGTCTTCCAGCGCGGCGTTGAGATGGATCTCCTCGCTCGTCATGCACTTGCTCTTGATGATGGCCTTGGCCTTCGCCCCGCGAAGCAGCTCGAGGATGATCGTGCGGGCCTCATCGGCGTTCCGCGCCCAGTGCACCTGTCCGCCGTTGGCCTCGAAGGCGGCCACGAACTTCGGCAGCAGCTCGTCGAGCCGATTCACGGCCGACCACTTGGCAAGGCTCGCGGCGTCGCGGGCCTGCTCCCAGTCGCGGTAGCGGGCCTGCTGCGTGTCACGGTTGGTGTAATAGCCGCCAAGCGCCTTGCGGACAAAGGCCCGGTGGCCCGTGTCGCGAACGTGTTCGGCCGCATCGTCGAGGAACTTCTGCTTGGCGAGGTGCGGATCCTCGGCCTCGTGCACGGGATGCAAAGCGGCGGCGGGCGACCCGGGCTTCATGTGCCTTCCCCCGCAAGCGCTTCGGCGAGATGGACCGTCCGCGGCTTCCGCTCGTTCCGAGAGAGCCAGCCCCCATTCACCTCGGCCATCGCGGTCGAGATCATCGGGTCGACGAAGCAGGGAATGAAAAAGCTGACAAGCATGCTACTTGTCAGTGTAGCCTCGTCAGGCTCGGTGGTAGCTGACGCCTGGTTACCGGTAGGAAAACCTGCCCGTGCCCGAGGGATCAGCCGTGGGCGGCAAAGGCGAGGGCCCAGACCTTGGAGGTGGGCCATTCGCCCGCCTTGGCCGAGGTGAACGCCGAGCCGGAGCTGGCGAGCACCCGCCAAACGCCGTTGGCGGCGTTGCGGACCGCGACGTCGGCACGGCCGTCGGCGT
>CAJBSQ010000085.1 GCA_903958265.1 uncultured Planctomycetaceae bacterium | reverse complement strand
TCCACGACGGCGCTGGCCCTCGGTGCGGCGCGGGCCTCGGTGGCGGTGATAACGCGGGAGTCGGTGACGCGGCCACACCTGACGGCGATCGCGGCAGACTTCGCCGCCGAGATCGCGGGCCTTGCCACGGCGCTGATGGCGGCGGCGCACCACGGCATCGAGCCGGCCGCTCGTGACCGCCTGCGGGCCGATGCCAACG
Organism: uncultured Planctomycetaceae bacterium; assembly: GCA_903958265.1. Classification (GTDB taxonomy): domain Bacteria; phylum Planctomycetota; class Planctomycetia; order Pirellulales; family UBA1268; genus QWPN01. Next base: position 9,208 of record CAJBSQ010000085.1, on the reverse strand, counting down.
GGCTGGTCGTGCGGGCGGCGCAGGCCGCCCTCACCGCCTCCAAGGGCGCCGGCTTCGTGGTGGGGCATCCCGTCGAGCGGCTCGTCCGTGAGTCGCTGTTCTTCCTGGTGTGGAGCTGCCCTCAGGCGGTGTCGGATGCCGTTCTCTGCGACCTGGCCGCCCGCTGACCGCGATCGTGACCCCGCGAAAACTGGCCTTGCGTTCCGCGGCTTCCACCGACGATTCTCCCGGCTTTCCCGCCCCGGAGGCGGCCCCCATGCAGTCGCCACGCTCGATCGTCATCGTCAAGCTCTCCGCCATCGGCGACGTGCTCCACGGCGTGCCCGTGGCCGTTGCCGCGCGGCGGGCGTTTCCCGATGCCCGGATCGGCTGGGTGGTCGAAGGCCGAGCGGCCGACGTGCTTGCCGGCCATCCCGCGATCGATCATCTGTTTCGCATGCCCCGCGGCTGGCTGAAGTCGCCAGCGGAGGTGCTCTCGCTCCGCCGGCAGCTCCGGGCCTTCGCCGCCGACGTGGCCATCGATCTTCAGGGCCTGCTCAAGAGCGGCGTCGCCACCAGGCTGTCGGGGGCGAAGATCCGGATCGGTCACGCCCGCCCCGCGTCGAGAGAACTCGCCTGGTACGCCTACAGCCACCCCGTCGCCACGCCGCTCGCCCACGTGGTGGAGCGAAACTGCGACCTGCTCGCGCCGTTGGGTGTGACCGCCAGCATGCCCGAGTTCGACATGCCTCACTGGCCGGTGAGCCGGATGCGGATGCAGCAGTGGCTGCACGCCCAGAAACTCTCGGCCGCTCCAGCCATCATCAATCCGGGTGCCGGCTGGCGATCGAAGCTCTGGCCGACGGAGCGATTCGCCGCCGTGGCCCACGGCCTGCACCGCCGCGACGGCCTGCAGACGGTGGTGGTGTGGGGCGGCGATGCCGAGCGGGCCGCCGCGGAGCGGATCGTCGAAGACTCGCACGGCGCCGCGATCATGGCCCCGCAGACGACGCTCCAGGATCTTGGCGAGCTGGCGCGGCTGGCGAGCGTGTTCATTTCCGGCGACACCGGGCCGCTGCATCTGGCGGCGGCCGTCGGCACGCCGTGCGTGGGGCTTTTCGGGCCGGTGCCCGGCAGCCGCAACGGCCCCTACGGCCGCGGGCATGCCTGTGTCGAGCCGCCGGCACTGCTGCGGCCCGCATGGGGCGACCGCAAGACCGACACCCTGTCGATGCAGGGCATCGAGGTCGCCGACGTCCTCGCGGCGACGCACACGCTGCTGGCGCGATCGCAGGCGGCGTGATGCGACTCGGCAGCAGCCGAGACCACCGGAGGCGATATACTCCGAGGCCTCCTGGAGTTGCCACATGCCCCGCCCCCGTCGCAATCCGTTCTACGCGATCCTGTGCGTGACGGGGGTCGTGTTCACGATCACCGCGACGAGTTACTGCCTGTCGGTGCTCCGCGGTGTCAGGCCCGAGACGGCTGCTGGCAGCGGGGCCCATCCGCTGGAGCGGATCATGGATCGCTACGGCACCGCGATCCTCACCGGCGAACTGCTCGTGCTGGCGATCGCCACCGTCGGAGCCGTTGCCCTCGACCACGTCGAAGGAGAGCGGATCAGGGCGGCCCGCGAGGCCGACCGGGCCGCCTCGGCCGCACGCGACGCCGAGCCCGGTGCCCCGTGACCGCGTCGGCCGCGGCGACGATCGCCACCCTGCGGGCCCGGATCCGGCACCACGACCGGAAGTACTACGTCGAGGCGTCTCCCGAGATCACCGACCGGGAGTACGACCGCCTGCTCGACGAGCTTCGGGAGCTCGAGGCGAAGCATCCGCACCTGGTCACGGCCGACAGCCCCACGCAGCGGGTCGGCGACGAGCCGGTCGCCGCGCTGCGGCCGGTCCGCCACCGCGTGCCGATGCTGTCGATCGACAACACCTACAGCGCGGACGACCTGGTGGCCTGGGGCCGACGGGTGGAGAAGCTGCTGGCCGACGCCGGTGATGCCGGCCCGGTGGAGTGGGTGCTCGAGCTCAAGATCGACGGCGTGGCGATGTCGCTGCGGTATGACGACGGCCGGCTGACGCTGGCCGCCACGCGGGGCAACGGCGTCACCGGGGATGACGTGACCCACAACGTCCGCACGATCCACGGCGTGCCGCTGATGCTCGATCGTGCGGAGCTTCCCGGTTCGATCGAGGTTCGCGGCGAGGTCTACATGACCAACTCCGACCTCGTGACGCTCAACGAGGCGCAGGCGGAGGCGGGGCTGCCGCCGTTTGCCAACACTCGGAACGTGGTGGCCGGCAGCATCCGGCTTCTCGATCCCCGCGAGTCGGCGGCGCGGCCGCTCCGGTTTTTCTGCCACGGCGTGGGCGATGCCGCGGGCCTCGACCTGGCGTCGCAGGCCGACCTGCGGGCCTGGGCCGTGCAGGCCGGATTGCCCGCGGCGCCAGGCACCCAGGTCTTCTCGTCGCTCGATGCCCTCGTGGAACGAGGCACCGAACTGATCGGGGAGCTGCATGCGCTCGACTTCGAGGTCGATGGCTTCGTTGTGAAGGTGAACCGCTTCGCCCAACAGCGGCTGCTCGGCACGACGGCGAAGAGCCCGCGCTGGGCGATCGCCTGGAAGTTTGAGAAGTTCGAGGCCACGACCACGCTCGTCGGGATCCGCGTGCAGGTGGGCCGGGGGGGCACCATCACGCCGGTGGCTGACCTCGAGCCGGTGGAGCTTGCCGGCACGATCGTCCGCCGCGCGAGCCTGCACAACGCCGACGAGATCGCCCGCAAAGACATCCGCATCGGCGACGTGCTCGTGGTCGAGAAGGCCGGCAAGGTGATCCCGCACGTCGTCCGCGTGGAGAAGCATCTCCGGAAGGGCCATCCGCGGGCCTGGGCGTTTCCCACCGAGTGCCCCGAGTGCGGCACGGCCGTGGTGAAGGATGAAGAGGGCGTCTACATCCGCTGCCCCAACGTCGACTGCCCGGCGCGGTGCCGCGAGCGGCTGCGGTTTTTCGCATCGCGGGGAGCGATGGACATCGAGGGCCTCGGCGACAAGCTCGTGGAGCAGCTCGTCTCGACCGGCCTGGTGAAGAACTACGCCGATCTCTACTCGCTCGCGGCCGATCAGCTCGAGCCGCTGGAACGAATGGGCAGGAAGTCGGCGACGGCCCTCGTGGAGCAGATCGCAGCGAGCCGGTCGCGCGGCCTGGTTCGCGTGCTCAATGCCCTCGGCATCCGACACGTGGGGCCGCGGGTGGCCTCACTCCTCTGCGAGCGGTTTCCCACGATCGAGAAGCTGCAGGCCGCCTCGGTCGACGACCTCGCCAATGTGCCGGAGATCGGGGAGATCATCGCGGCGAGCGTGCATGAGTGGCTCGCGAGCGATGACGGTCGCCAAACGATCCAGGCCCTCGGAGCCGCGGGCCTCACTCTCGATGTGCCCGAGGCCGATCGCGTGGCGGGGGGGCCGCTGACGGGCAAGACGCTCGTCGTCACCGGCACGCTGCCCGGGTTTTCAAGGCAGGAGGCCGAGGCGGCGATTCGCCAGGCGGGCGGTCGGGCGTCGTCGAGCGTCTCGAAGAAGACCGACTACCTCCTCGCGGGCGAGGACGCCGGCAGCAAGCTGGCGAATGCGAAGAAGCTCGGCGTGCCCGTGATCGACGAGGCGGCGTTCAGGAAACTCATCGCCGCCGGATAGCGCGAACGGTCCGCGAGGGGCTGCCCATGCCCCGAGCACCGGGGCTTTACGACCGGTCCACGCGAGCCAGCGGCACCGCGAAGATCGCCATGGCGAAGCCCCACAGCGGCTCGCCGGCGAGCATGCCGATCACCGGCCAGGCCACGAGGGCCGTCCTCGCGACCGTCTGCCGCGTGGCCGCGAACCAGAGGCCGACGGCAAACAGGATCTCAAACGCCACGATCGCGTGCGTGACCAGGTTCATCAGGTATTCCGACCGGGCATAGAGGCCCGCGGCATCCACAACCGCGGCGGCCCGCGCGGCCAGCCACCAGGCGGCGGTGCCGTTCCACCAGGCATCCCCCTTGAGCTGCGCGAGGATGGCGGCGAGCGTGATGGCCGAGGCATGCACCTGCAGGAGTCGCAGCGAGACGCGGGCCCATGACGACGACCCCGGTGGCGGGCGGCCCGCGCGGGCGGCGAGCCAGCGGTCGATCGAGAGGTTGTGGCCGCTCGGGCCGACGGCCAGGCACCACAGCAGCACGGCAAGGCAGTCGTCGGCCGGCCCGGCGAGCATCGGCCCGCGATGGAGCAGCGATGCCCAGAGGATGGCCGCCGCGACGGTGGCAAGTCGTGTGCCCAGGCCGAGCAGCAGCGCGACGAACGCGGCCACGGTCACGGAGAAGATGCCCTGCAGGGCGGCGGACGTGGTGGCGAGGTCATAGAGCGACATCCCCCAGCGTGGTCGCCAGGCGGCGGCGACCTGCTCTGGCACCATGCCGTCGGGCCCAAACCAGGCCTGGAGATCACTGGCGTAGCTCCACAGCAGGAGCAGGCCGAGGATGCCAGTCAGGATGCGGACCAGGGCCAGCGGTTGCGGATTCGCCGGCTCAAACCAGAATCGCAGCCATGCCGCCCCCAGGCCGCGATCATCGCGGCCGGCTCCGGCCGTCAACGCACCGGGGGGCGAGGTGCCGCCGGGGTGGGAAGGTGATTCGATCATCGTGGCGTCACCAGGGGCGCGACCTCACCCCGGGCCTCGTCTTTGATGAGCTGCGTCTCGCCGCCGATCATCCGCACGCGGGCGGCATAGACCTGTTCCGCGTCGCCAGCCGCGCCGGTCACGGTCGGTTCGGCCATCGGCAGCCGAAACACCTGCACGCGGACGTCATCGGTGCCTGTGCCGCGGAAGCCGCCGCGACCCGCCCCCGCCGCAACGGGGCTGCCATCGCCATCGAGACCGCCCACGGCAATCGTGCGGGCCAGCCGCCGCCAGCGGGAAGCCTGCTCCCCGCGCCGCGTTCCCGGAAACGAGAGTCGCTCCCCGGTCGGGTCGCCGTGGGCCGCAATCTCGAGTTCGTGGTCGGCGTCGTCCGGCAGCCCGTAGGTCAGCCGATAGTCGTAGCCGAGGTCGAGCCAGGCGGGCACGAGCAGCGGCGAGAAGAGCCGCGACTTGATCGTGCCGAGGAGTGCCGACGAGCCACTCAGCGAGTTGGTGGTGACAGCGAGCAGGAGGCCTACGAGGTACACCGCGATCGCTACCGTCGCCACGGCGCAGACCGCATCACCCGGCCGCTCCGCCGATCCGCTCCTGCCCTGCTCGCCTCCGGTGTGCCTCATGCTCCCGAGTGTGATCGGCCGGCATGCCGCTGACCAGTGCCGCTTCCGCCGCGGGGCGAGCCCCTCTTTCGCCCTCGACCGACCCCTCGCGTTGACACGCCCGGCGGGGGGCGATACGGTTGAGGGAGTTGACTTCGCCTCGGTATGCAGCCTTCCTTCGACCGCCCCGCACTGGCCGTTGGGTTCTGGAATCTCGATTCGGGCACCCGAAGCTGGATTCTGTAATCCGACCACTGCGGGACCTGAACACCACGGGGGATTAGCTCAATTGGGAGAGCGTCTGGCTGGCAGCCAGAAGGTCAGGGGTTCAAATCCCCTATCCTCCACTTCGATCGAAACGATGGCTGCGGCCGAGGCGACCAGGGGCGAGCAGGCGTGGCTGAATGGCCGCGTGATCTCTCGCACTGATCTTTCCCTGCCGGTGGGCGACGCGGGATTCGTGCTCGGCACCACGGTGACCGAACAGTTCCGCACGTTTCGTGGCCGCCTGTTCCTGCCGGAAGACCACGGACGTCGGCTGGCGGAATCGCTGGCCGTGGTCGGCATCGCATCGCCCTGGTCGATCACCGACCTGCTCGCGGCAGCGACCGACATCGCGGCCCACAACTGGCGGCTCGCCGGTTCCTCGAGCGACGCTCCCTCCGACCTCGCGGTGGTGATGTTTGTCACGCCTGGAGACCTGCCCGCGCAGCACGCGGGTTGCGGCGGCCCACCCCGGGGTGTGATCCACACCTTCCCGCTCGCATGCGCGCTCTGGGCCGAGGCCTACGACCACGGCGTCTCGCTCCGCAGTGTTTCGGTGGCGCAGGTGCCCGAAGCCTGCTGGCCGCTGCGGGCCAAGGTTCGCAGCCGGCTCCACTACCACCTCGCCGATCGCGAGGCGCACCAGGTGGAGCCGGGGTCTCGCGCCGTTCTCGCCCATGCCGACGGCAGGATCAGCGAGACCTCCACCGCCAACATCGCGATCGTCCGCGCGGGCTGCGTGACCACGCCTCCGCTCAGCGACGCGCTCGGCGGGGTGAGCCTCGGAAACACGAAGCGGCTGGCGGCGTCACTCGGCATCGCCTGGGAGGAGCGGTCGCTCACCGCCACCGACCTCGCCGCGGCCGACGAGATCCTGCTCACGAGCACGCCGAGCTGCCTGCTGCCGGCGACCCGCTTCAACGGCCGGCCCGTGGGCACCGGGAAACCCGGCCCCGTGTTTCGTGCCCTGCTCGACGCCTGGAGCAGCCTCGTCGGGATCGACATCGCCGCCCAGGCCCGTCGCCTCGCCGCCGACAGCCACCGCCCCCCTCCGGCCACCACGCTCTGACGATCCCCCACATGCCAACTCCCGACATGCCACGCCCCGACATCCGCTCCGGCAACGGTTCTCCCCCCGGTCCTGCCCGTTACGACGTGCGGCATGCGACGGCGTACACGTATTCCGAGTCGGTGCCCATCTGCCACAACGAGATCCGTCTCGTGCCGCGGGATCTGCCCACCCAGCGGCTGCTCTCGAGCTGCATCTCCGTGGTGCCGCAGCCCGATCACGTCTCGACGCACGTCGATTTCTTCGGCAACACCGCGGGCATCTTCGCGATCGACGAGCCCCACGAACGCCTGGTGGTGACGTCGACGAGCCGCGTGGAGGTGGAGCCGCCGCGGGAGTGGACCGGATTCGAGCGGCTGCCCTGGGAATCGCTTCGCGAGCGGCTCGCCCACGGCACCGATCCCGTCGAACTCGCGGCCCGGCAGTTCACCGGCGACTCGCCGCTCGTCCGCGGTTCGCCACGGCTTGCCGCCTGGGCGGCCGAGTCGTTCACGCCGGGCCGGCCGTGGGCGGAGGCTGTCGTCGACCTCACCCGCCGCATCCATCGCGACTTCGCCTACGATCCCGCCGCCACGACCACCAGCACGGCCGTCGAGGAGGTGTTCGCCCTCCGCCGTGGCGTCTGTCAGGATTTCGCCCACCTCGAGATTGCCTGCCTGCGATCGCTCGGCCTCGCCGCCCGCTACGTGAGCGGCTATCTCTCCAACGAACGGGGCGTGCAGGGCACCGCGGGCGCTCGCAACAACGATGCGGGCATGGTTGGTGCCGATGCCTCGCATGCCTGGCTCGCCTGCTGGGGTGGCGATGATGGCTGGCTCGACGTCGATCCCACCAACGACTGCACGGCCGGCACGCTCCACGTGACCGTGGCCTGGGGCCGCGACTACGGCGACGTGAGCCCGGTGAAGGGCGTGTGCGTCGGCGGCGGCAGCCACGGGATCGAGGTGGCCGTCCACGTGTCGCGGATCGCCTGAGGCCGCGGAATCAGACTCTCCCCACACGCGTTCGCCACCATGCCTGCCACCACCCTCATCACCAGCCGCACCGTCCGCCTGCTGCTCGCGCTGGCTGCCGGTGCCATCGCGGTGCCGGTCATTCCCTGGATGCTCTGGGGCGCGCGGCTCGACCATGCCGTGGCCGACTGGCTCGATCCGCTGCCGCCGCCGGCGGTGCTGGCCGCCGCGGAGATCGGCGTGCTGGCGGCCGACATCATCCTGCCGGTGCCCTCGAGCCTCGTGGCCACGCTCGGCGGCGCGAGCCTGGGTGTTGCCGTCGGCACGCTCTGCGGTTCGGTCGGCCTGACGATCGGCTCCCTCGCCGGCTGGCTGCTCGGCAGGATCGCGGGCCGGCGGAGTTTCGAGGCCCTCGACGCCCATGAGCGGGCCGCCGTGGCGGCGCGGCGGCGCACGCTGGGGCCGCTGCTGGTGGTGGTCTCGCGGCCGCTGCCGATCCTCGCCGAGGCGGTGGCCCTGATGGCGGGAGCGGCGGGCATGACCTGGCCGACCTTCCTGGCCGCGGCGGCGCCAGCGAACGGTGTGATTGCGTTGGCCTGGAGCCTGGCCGGGGCGTATGGCCGCAACGCCGACTCGCTGCAGTGGGTGGCGCTCGCGGCCGTCGCTGTGCCGGCCGTGATCGCGGCCGCCGTCGCCGCCTACCGCGGTGATCGCGGCATCCCGGCCGCCTGACTCGCTACACTGCCGCCACGGTTTTTCCCGCACGCCGCGGGCACCCCCTTCCCCCGGACCCGCCCGATGGACGCCCCCGGATCGATTCTCGACATCTTTCTGAAGCTCGACGAGGTTCTGCACGGCGTGCTGGAGACGTGGGGCCCGTGGACCTACGTGCTGCTGTTCGCGATCATCCTCTGCGAGACGGGCCTGGTGGTCACCCCCTTCCTGCCGGGCGACTCGCTGCTGTTCGCGGCCGGCGCCATGGCGGCGCTCGATCCCGACCACCTGAACGTGGCCCTGCTGATCGGCCTGCTCTCCGTCGCGGCGATCCTCGGTGACACCATCAACTACAGCCTGGGTCGTTGGCTCGGGCCTGGCGCCTTCAAGATCGACCGCTGGTTTCTCAAGCACGAGCACCTCGAGCGGACGCAGCAGTTCTACGAGCGGCACGGCGGCAAGACGATCGTGCTGGCCCGCTTCGTGCCGATTGTCCGCACCTTCGCCCCATTCGTGGCGGGCGTGGGGAAGATGAACTACCCGCAGTTCCTCTTCTACAACGTGGTGGGCGGCATCGCCTGGGTCGTGATCTGCACGCTGGCCGGCTACTTCTTCGGCAACGTGCCGATCGTGAAGGAGAACTTCGAACTGGTGGTGGTGGGTATCGTGCTGGTTTCGGTGCTGCCGATCGCCTGGGAAATGTGGTCGGCCCGCCGCGGGCGCCGGTAAAGGCGGCCGCGCGGTCGCGAGAACGCATTCGACTTCCGTGAATCGCCGGCTCGGGGGCGGCAAAAGTCGCGTCGCCGGGGCGAGGATACGCCCAAGGCTCCGCGAGCGTTCGCCGACCCCCTTCGCCTACCCGCATTCGACTTCGTGGATCGCCGGCTTGGGGGCGGCAAAAGTCGCGTCGCCGGGGCGAGGATACGCCCAAGGCTCCGCGAGCATTCG
>CAJBSQ010000084.1 GCA_903958265.1 uncultured Planctomycetaceae bacterium | reverse complement strand
GGCCGCCGTTCGGCCTGCGGAGAGCCCTGCACCGCCGGCCGTTTCCCCGCAGCCGGTGATCGATCTGGCGCTCCTCGAGCGGATGGTGGCGGATCCGCTCACGCTCTATCTCAAGGAGACGCTCGGCATCAGCACCTGGCGGGATGACGAAGAGGCCACGCCCGCCACGTTCCCGCTCACGCTCGCCACCAGAGCGGTGCGGAGCCTCACGCTGGAACTGCTCCACCTGATCGTCGCCGATCCGGGGGCGGAGGCCGCCTGGATCGACGGAGTCCGGCGGAGCGGCCGGCTGCCCGTGGGCCCGCATGGCGATCGGCAGCTCGAGGAGATCGTGCAGCTGGCGAGCGGCATTCGGGACCAGGCACGCGAGCAGGAGGTGCCCCTGATCGGAGCCGAGACCCGTGAGATCCGGATCGACCTCGCGGCAACGCGGGTCACTGGCTTCCTCACCGGCGTGCACGAGGCGTCCCGCCGCCTCGTCGTCGTGACCACGGGAAAAGCCAACGCCACGGCGTACGGTCGGCCACTGCTCGCCGCCGCCGTGAAGCTCGTCGCCGCGCGGGCCGCCGGGCTCGGGATCGACACGGTCGCGGTGGTGTCGCGACACAACGACTGGAAACCGGGGGCACTCACCACCGCGGGCCGACCCGTGAAGCCCTGCCAGATTCGCACGGTCTCCCTCGATGCCGGCATGGATCCGACGGACCGGCTCGCGAACTTCTGCCGGCTCGCGCAGGATGCGCTGGCCGGGCCGTGCGGGCTGTTCGGCCTCGAGAACGCGAAGCCCGCCGATCGCGTGACGGCCTTCAACTCCTTCATCAGCGCTAAAGACTGGTCCCTCGACAAATCGCTCTACGCCACGAAGAACGAGGCTGTCGTCTACGGGCTCAGCCCCGGCTTCGGGCAGATCTTCGCGCCCGCGTCTCGGGAACTGGCGTTTCTTGATCGCTTCATCGCCCTCCTCAAGCTCACCAGCAGCGGAGTGAAGTACACCCTCACATGACCACACCCTTCCGACTCTCTGAAGGCCTGCTTCCCAACGGCACGCTCATCGAGGCCAGCGCCGGCACGGGGAAGACCTATTCCGTCGCGGCGATCGTCACGCAGGCGATCGCCACCGACGAGAGCATGCGGATCGGCTCGATCCTCGTCACGACCTACACGCGAAACGCGGCCGCGGAGCTGCGCAACCGCATCCGCGGCCGGATGGTGGCCACCGCCCTGCTGCTCCGCGGCAAGGAGGCCCCCGGCCACACCGCCGACGAGCTCGACGACAAGCTGCTCCTCGACGCCGCCGACCGGTTCGCGAAGGCCCGTCGGCTCGAGCGGGCGGTCGCGGAGTTCGACACGGCCTCGATCGGCACGATCCACGCCGTCTGCGCGCGGGTGCTGCGGCTGGCGGGGATCGTGGCCTCCGAGACGGGTGACGAGGACCTGCGGGACCGCGTCGTCGCCGAGGTCGTCAACGACGCGGTCGTCGCCGAGGCGGTGTCGGCACAGCCACGGATCTGGGATGAGAAACCGCTGCAGGAACTCGTGAAAAAGCATCTCGGTGATCCGTTCCTCGTGCCGTGGTTCGACACGACTGGCCGCTCGGCCGACGAGCAGCTGGCGCTGGCCCGGGCGGTGGAGCTCGTCGGAGACTGCGTCGCCCAGGTGCACCAACGGATGCGGTCGACACCCAGCTTCGACGACCTCCTGCGGCGGGCCTGGGAGGAGGTGAAGCGGGACGAGGCGACGTCGTTCCGCGACCTGCTCCGCCAGAAATACCGGCTGGCGATCGTGGACGAGGCGCAGGACACGAGCCGGCTGCAGTGGGAGTTTCTCCACCAGATCTTCCCGCCAGAGGGAGACCGGCCGCTGATCGCTGTCGGCGATCCGAAGCAGGCGATCTACGGATTCCGTGGGGCCGACGTCACCGCCTACCTGCGTTTTTCGCAGCGGGGCGTGGCCGAATCGGGCGACGGACCGCCCCGCCGAACACTCACCGAAAATCATCGCTCCGACGGGCCGCTGCTCGCCGCGCTCAACACGGCGCTCCACGCCGCCGAGTTCGGGCCGGGCATCGTCTACCAGGAGGTCACTGCCGCCGCAGGGCACGACACGTCGCGGCTCGTGGGGCTGCAGCCGGTCGAGTTCCTGGACACCGGCGGGGCGTCGTTGCCGGCGGCCGCCGTCCGCAGAATCCACGAACTCCTCACGGCAGGCCGGTTCGATCCGCCCAAGCCTCGTCCCATCAAGCCCGGCGAGATCTGCGTGCTGGTGCGGGTGAATGCCGTGGGCCGGGAGATCGAGAAGCAGCTCGTGGCGCTCGGCATCCCCGCGGTGAGCGGCGGGACGGCCAGCGTGATGCACGGCCAGATGGCCGACGACATCCGCGTCATCCTGGAGGCGATGGTGCGGCCGAGTGATCTCGGCCGTGCCCGGCGGGCGGCGGCGACATCGTTTTTCGGCAAGGCGCTCACCGACGTCGGCACGCTCGGCGAGGCGGCCGAGCAGGCGATCCAAGAGACGATCGCCGGGCTGCACGCGACCCTGCAGGGAAAGGGCATCGCGGCAGTCGCCGCCGAGATCATGGCGAACACGGAACTGGCGACCAGGGTGGCAACGGCCGCGGGCGGCGAGCGGCGGATCGTCGACTTCGCCCACATCGTGGAGCTGCTCCACGACGCCAGCGGTGGCACGGGCTGCCATGCCCGCGTCATGCTCGAGCGGTTTAGCGAACTGGCGGCCCAGGACGAAAAGAGTGAGCTGGTGAGCCGGCGGGTCGAGAGCGACGAAGATGCCGTCACGATCATGTCGGTGCATGCGGCCAAGGGGCTCGAGTTTCCCTGCGTGCTGGTCGTCGACGGCTGGAAGAAAAAAACGCGGCCCGGCAAGCCGGCGATCTTTTACGCCAAGGACCAGCGGCGGCTCGACGTCGGCCATGCCATTGCCGACATCGGACAGGCCGATTCCTCGAAGCGAGCTGCGCTCGAGGCGGAGAACGAGGAACTGCGGCGGCTGATCTACGTGGCCGTGACGCGGCCGAAGCACCACCTCTGCATCCTGCGGCCAAGTGAGTGGGAAGACACGCTGCTTGCGGCGGTCATGTCTGGCGGCCTGCGCGATCCCGACATGGCCCAGAGCCCCACCGCGACAGCGGTCATCCGATCGGCGGCGAGTCTGCCCGAACCACGCCGCTGGACGTCCCCCGCGCCGGCATCGGGGGCGTCACCATTGGAGGTCGCCACGATGCCGCCGCGGGTCGATCAGACCTATCGGCGGACATCGTTCAGCGGCATCACGGCGGCGGTCGCCCGACGCACCGAAGACGGCCGCACCCATCCTGGCCGCGGCCACGACGAGGACCGTCTGGGCACGTCGGCCGCAGACGGCGAGTCAGCGGATGTGGGGGCTTTGCCTGACGAGCTCCTCGTCACGGCCGCGGCGGCTCCCGAGGCCGTCCACGCCACCCTCGACGCGTTCACGATCGCCGACCTGCCCGCGGGCACGGCGTTCGGCAGTGTGGTGCACGAGATCTTCGAGCGGATCGAGGTGGTGCCCGGCGCCGATGCCACGGCCCTGGAGGCCTCCGTTCGCGGCGTGGTCGCCGAGGTGGCCACGTCGCCGTTTCTGCGGCCGCACCACGCGGCCTTGGCCGCGATGATCGCGACGGCGATCCGCACGCCGTTCGGCGGTCCACATAGCTTTGCATTCGCCGACCGAAGCTTCGCTGACTTCGGCGGCACCGACCGGCTCACCGAGATGGACTTCGAGATGGCGCTGGCGGGCCTCGACAAGAATGTGCGGGCCAGCGACGTCGGCCTGGTGCTCGGCAGGTCGCTGGCCAAGGGGGATCCGCTCGCGGCCTACGCCGAGCAGCTTGCCGGGCCGAGCTTCGACGTGCCGCTGGCGGGCCTGATCAACGGGTCGATCGACGCCGTGCTCCGCCTGCCAGGTCGGCCCGCGGACGACCCGCGGCTGATCGTGGCCGACTACAAGACCAACAAGCTGCACGGCCGCGAGGATGCCCAGCCACTGGCGGCGTACGCGCCGGCGAAGCTCGTCGCGGCGATGGCCGACCACCACTACCCGCTGCAGGCCCTCGTCTACGGCACGGCCGTCTACCGGCTGCTCCGTTGGCGGCTCGGCCGTCGCCGGCCCGCAGACTGGGATCCGGGCGAATGCATCGCCGGCGTGGTCTACGGCTTCATCCGCGGCATGCAGGGTCCCGACACGCCGGTCGATGCGGAGGGCCGGCGGTATGGCGTGTTCACCTGGCAGCCTCCGCAGCTGATCTGGGGCCGGCTGAGCGACCTGTTCGCAGGCGATCGGAAGGGGGTGCGGTCATGACGACGACAGCGACGGACGTTTCGACGGGCAGCCGCGAGGCCACCGTCCACCTCCCGGCGTCGGCACCGGCGGCACTCGCCGACTACGTGCGGGCGCGGGCGGTCACGGCCGACG
>CAJBSQ010000083.1 GCA_903958265.1 uncultured Planctomycetaceae bacterium | reverse complement strand
TCCCGATAGGCCTCGACGGCGAGCCGATCGCACTCCTCGTTCTCTGGATGGCCCGAGTGCCCAGCGACGTATGAGAACCGCACCGCGTGCGCGGCGGCGAGCCGGTCGAGTTCCCGCCACAGGTCCTCGTTCTTCACCGGCACGAGCCGTCCCTTCTCCTTTCGCATCCAGCCCTGCTGCTTCCAGCGAGGCAGCCACTCCGAGAGCCCGGTGCCCACGTACTTGCTGTCGGTCACGAGTTCCACGACCGTCGGCCGCTTGAGCAGCCGCAGCCCCTCGACGACCGCGGTGAGTTCCATGCGGTTGTTGGTGGTCACGGGCTCGGCGCCGGAGTCCTTCGTCTCCCGCCCGCTCCCGGGATGCCTGAGGATGTAGGCCCAGCCACCGGGGCCCGGATTGCCGCTGCATGCCCCGTCGGTGAACAGCATCACTTCCGCCTCGTCACGTTCCTTCGCCATCCCGGCCATCCTTCCCTGTGATCTGCTGTCGTCCTCGTCCTCAGCCCGCGTCTCGAGCAGCCGCCACGGCCACCTCCGCCACCCCGCCGGCCTCGTCCGGCACGGCAAGCCGCAGCGGCAGCCGCACCGTGAACCGGCTACCGCGGCCGAGTTGGCTCTCGACCGAGACGTCGCCGCCGAGCAGCCGGCAGAGCTCACGGACGATCGACAGGCCGAGCCCCGTTCCGGTGAACTCCCGAGACATCGCGTCATCCCGCTGAAACACGTGCCCCTGGCGGAACTTCTCGAAGATCGTCTGCCGCTCGTCCTCGGCGATCCCGACGCCGGTGTCGACCACCTCCATAAGAAACTCGCTGACCGGTTCTCCCTCGACGACCTCGAGCCTCGAGAACACGTCGACGCGGCCCCCCTGCGGCGTGAACTTCACGGCGTTGGAGAGCAGGTTGGCGAGGATTTGCTGCACCTTCGCCTGATCCTGCTCCACGCCCTCGAGACCGGGCCCCGCCTCGTGCGCCAGGTCGATTCGCTTCCGCTCCGCGAGCGGCCGCACCATGTCGCACTGGGCGCTGACGACCGCGTCGAGGTTGAAGACCGTCGGCCGCACCTCCATCTTGCCCGCCTCGATCTTCGCCAGGTCGAGGATATCGTTGATCATCTCCAGAAGCATCCGCCCCGAGCTGCGGATGTTCTCCACATACCGCTTCTGCTTCGGGTCGAGCGACTCGATCGAGCCGAGCACGTCCGAGAAGCCGATGATGCTGTTGAGCGGCGTTCGCAGCTCATGGCTCATCGTGGCCAGGAAGTCCCCCTTGAGCCGGTTCATCTCGTAGAGGTTGAGGTTGGCCTGGGCCAGCTCGTCGACCTTGTCGTCGAGCACGGTGTTGGTCTTGAGCAGCTCTTCCTGCGAATCGATCAGCCCGCGGAGCATGCGATTGAAGGCGAGACCAAGTTCCTCGAACTCGTCGGCGGTGTGGATGTCGGCCCGGGCGTCGATGTTGCCGCGGCGGACCTCGTCGCTGACATGCCGCAGATGGTCGAGCGGCTTCACGATCACGTACCGCACGATCGCGTAGGCCACGAGCATCGCCAGGAAGACGGTGATGATGGCAGTCGCCAGCAGGATGGCGCGGTTCCAGTTGATCGCCTTCCGCGTGGCGGCATCGGGCATCACCACCTTCACCACCGCCATCAGGTCTTCCTCGGCCTGGCGGGGGTGGCGGGCCTCGTCGAAGCCGGCCGGCGGATCGCCGATCAACTCCTGGTACTGATGGCAGACGAGGCAGCTCTTTCGGGCCCGCACGGGCTGGTAGTAGTGGTATTCCGAGGCGTCTTCGGTGCGGAACTCGCGGTACTCCACCGGCGGTTCCCCGGCGACGGCCGGCGGTGGCGGCCGGTCGCGAAAGTAGTCGAGCACCGCCGCGTCGAGCCGCTTGTAGCCGGACCGCTCCTCGGGGGTGGCATCCGGGTCGAGCAGCCGCCAGCTGTAGGGCTGGCTCTGGAGCGTCCG
>CAJBSQ010000082.1 GCA_903958265.1 uncultured Planctomycetaceae bacterium | reverse complement strand
GGCGTGGGCGAGTCGGCCGACGATCTCGAGCCGTTCCTCCCAGAGGCATTCCTCCAGGCGCTCCTGGATGGGGCCTTCGTCACGACATAGGCCGCGGCATACCCTCGCCGCCGGGAACGGCAGAGGCCTCCTCCGCGAGGCGAGGATACGCCTACGCTCGTCGACCTCCGCCGATTCCCGGCTTCGCGAAAAGAATGACCGGACAGGAAACGGGCAGGCGGAGGGATCGGCGTGAGGATGGCGAGCGTGGGGCTGCCGCAGCCCCAGCGAGACAACTCATGCCGTCCCGCCGCCGGAGTTGGGCACACCAGCCTGCCTACCGCCTGGAACGGGTAGGCGAAGGGATCGGCGTGAGGATGGCGAGCGTGGGCCCCCGCAGCCCGGCGAGACAACTCATGCCGTCCCGCCGCCGGGATTGGGCAAGCCGCCGGGAGGGTCCGACTGACCGGTGAAATGGCATGGCTCGTCAGCCGATGGCCCTGCTAGCCTCTCGCCCGCTCGACCTCACCATCACCTCCACGAGAGACCCTCCTCCATGGCTCCGTCGCTGGCCCACCGCGTGTTCATCTTCACTGCCCTCCTGGTCGCCGGCATCGCCGTGGGGGCGGCTCCAGCGAGCGGCCAGCAGCCAAACCCAGGCGACGCGATCGTGGGCGACTGGCGGCCCGCCGATCTCAACGTCACCGTGCGAATCTTCCCGGCCAACGGCCAGTATCTTGGCGGTATCGTCAAGGCTGACAACCAGGAGATGGTCAACAAGGAGATGCTCCGGGGGATCACGTTCGACCCGAACACGACCACCTGGAAGGGCGAAGTCTTCGCGCTCAAACGCGGTCAGTTCGTCCCGATGACCATCCGAACCACGCCGGCCGGCTTCGAGATGGTGGCGGGCTCGGGCATCATGTCGAAGACGATCGAGTGGGTGAGGGTGCAGTAGGCGGCGGTGCGGCCTGGCAGCCGAGGGGGGCGTCAGAGCGCCTGCCCGTTGAGCACGAGGTTTGATGGCAGGCTGGCTGTCGCGGCCGATCCCTGGAAGCCAAACGTGATCTCCGCACCGGCGGCGATCGTTGCATTCCAGGGGGCATTGCGGACCACGTAGCGCCGACCGACATGGCTCACGATCAGGCCGTTCCAGAGGTTCGTGATCTCCGCCTCGAGGTCAAACTCCAGCGTCCAGCCGTCGATCGCGGCGGCCGTGCCATTCCTGATCTTCACGTCGGCGGTGGAGCCCCCCTGCCAGCTGTTGGTGAGCGTCGCCGTGACGGCGATGCCCGTCACGGGGGCTGGCGTCGTACCGCCTCCCCCGTCGCCGGGAGTGGTGCCACCACCGGTGTCGCCGCCACCGCCCGCGTCCGGCGGGGGCACGACGACGCCGTCGGGCACGCGGCCGAAGAGCCGCGTCGCCCCCTCGTAGACCGGCACGAACGCCGACGTCGTCGGTGTGCTCCGGTCGCTGGAGATTCCCTGGTACGACCAGTCGTTCAACGCCGACCATGCCGCCGCCGGCAGCCCTGGCCGCAGGCCGAGCCGGAACTGCGCCTCGCGCCAATAGGAGGTGCCGGTGCCGGGCGCGATCGAGTTCCCCGCGAAGTCGACCGTCACTGCGTAAATCCTGTTCGCGGCATCCCAGGCCTGGAGCGAGCCGACGCGGCCCCCCTGAACGTAGTTGCTCGTCACCTGCACGTCGGCCGCCGTGAAGCCGGCCGTGTAGACCTCCGAGAGGTCGACGAAGTAGACAAACGAGAGGCTCGACGAGGCCCGTGCCGGCCAGGCGGAGCGGTTGTTGAGGATCGCCCGCACCTCGGTGAAGCCACTGCCGACCGTATTGACGGCCGTCTGCACGAAGAACTCGTCGCCCGGTGTTTCAGCTGCGGGAGGCGGGGGGGCGACCGTGCGGCCGCCAAACTCCAGATAAAGGCGGGCCACGGCCCCCTGGAAGCCGGCGTTGTAGTCGAGGGCCACCTCGTTGCAGATGTAGTTGGTCCGCGCATCGACGTAGTCGGTGTCGCTGGCCGACTGCGGCCCCCCCACGAGGGCCCCGTGGAGCACGTGACGGTTGTCGAAGGGTGCTGAAATGCTGCCGTCGTAGATCCCGCTCGCCCCGCGGTGGTGCGGGTTTTTCGGCGGGTTCGTGCCGTAGCCGACCACGTAGCTTCGCCCGGCGGGATTGTCGCCGAGCATGTAGCGGATCTGGCGGACGGCGAAGTCGTGGTAGCGACCGTCGTGGTCGCGGACGGTGTCGGCGTACACGAGTGCCATGAACGAGGTGTTGGCCGCGTATCGCAGCGACCCCCAGGTGTCGAGGAAGGCGAGGCCGCCGGCCGTGGTCCGAACCTTGCCGTCGGCGCCGCCGACCGTCCACCAGTCAAGCCAGCGCTCGGCCTCCAGACGGTATCTCGCCTGCCCGGTCTTGGCCGCGAGCAGCACCGCCGACCCGTAGACCTTGTCGTCCCAGGCCTGCGTCCACTGGAGCTTCTGGCCTGCGAGCTGCGTGTCGTAGACGGCCACGGCCTTGTCGAGCCAGGCCTGCTCTCCCGTCGCCGTGTGCAGCCAGACCGCGGCCCAGCAGAGCTCGTCGTGGTAACCGCTAAACGAGTTGTAGAACGCCGCCGCGTCGGGGATGCTCTCGGAATACCTGCCGCGGTAGGTATCGGCGAAGGAATAGAGCTGCCGCGCGTGCACGAGCAGCGTGTCGGCGTAGGCGGCGTTGGTGGGGCGGAAGGCGACGCTCGCCGCCGCGAGTGCCGCGGCCGCTTCGGCCGCCACCTCGGAGCCGGGCTTCGTGGGATCGAGGCGGTAGGCGGGCCGAGCCATCGTCATCACCTCGGCCGGACCCCAGAAGGCATGGTCGGCCGACCCGTTGCCCACCTGCGCATACAAGACATTCGGCTCGGGGTGGGCCTTGAGAATCCAGTCGGTGCCCCACTTGAGCGTGTCGAGCATCTCCTCGAGCAGGCCGCTGGTGGCATAGGCATCGCGATACTGCACGAGCCCCCAGCCGAGCATCGTCATCGTGGCCGTCATCGGCAGGCCAAACTTGACATGGTCGCCGGCGTCGTAGAACCCGCCGCTCAGATCGAGCCCCACATCGGCCCCGTCGGTGACCGCCGAGTCGCCCCGCCAGTTCACGCGGAAGGTGTCCGGCAGGTCGCCCGACCGCTGGGCGTCGTAGAACAGCAGCGACCGCTGGAGAACGTCGGCGTAGTCGAAGCCTGTCGTCGGTGTCGGTGTCGGTGTCGGTGTCGGTGTCGGTGTCGGTGTCGGTGTGTCGTCATCCGTGATGGTGGCGCTGCCGATCGCCCGGCCGAGCGTCGCATAGACCGGCTCCGACAGCACCACGCTGAACGTCTCGGCCGCCTCTGGCACGGCGTCGGCTGAGACCGTCACGCGTACTGTCTTCATCGTCTCGCCGGGAGTGAACTCCAGCGTGCCGCCCGTGGCCGTGAAGTCGCTGCCCGCCGTCGCCGTGCCCGCCGCTGTCGTCCACCGCACGCTCACCGGCTCAAACGCCTCCGCCGAGAGGGTCACGGTGAACGAGGCGGTCGTCCCACCGCCGCCACCCCCCGTGACGGGCAGGAAGGTGAACTGCACCGGCGTGAGCGGAGTGAGTTTTGCCGTCTGGAGCGTCATCCAGTCGTCAGCGAGGATGCCTCCCGTGTCGCCCGAGTTGGGGTTCCACGACCAGTAGGTCCAGCTGGGACCCTGCTGGCCGGCAGCGAGGTCACTGTCGCCATCGCCGTCGAGATCGCCGCGAAGATACTTCGTAAACATCTCGTACCAGGCGCGGTCGCTCGCCGTCTCGAGCTTCGTGCCAAACTCGCCGAAGAGCAGCGGTGCCGCTCCCGTGCGGAAGAGATAGCCCCACTGGGTATCCCAGTGGGCGGGCAGATTAGCGGGATAGTTTGCCGCCGAGAACCAGGTCTGTGCGAACACGCTCGCGGGGTATTCGTGGGGCGAGTAGACGAGCCGATTCGGCACGGCAAGCCGCACGGGATGCGTCCCGGCCGCCGACAGGTTGCCGCCCCACCAGTTGTTGCCGGAGGGGCCATCCTCGACTCCCTCGACGATCACGAGCAGATTCGGGTTTTTCGCGAGCACCGCGTTGCCGGCCCGCTCCGCCGCAAGCCGCCAGTCGTTTGCGGTGCCGTCGCCCCAGGTCGCCGGCCCGTGCGGCTCGTTGTGGAGGTCGATCCCGATCACGGTCGGGTTGCCGGCGTATCGCGCTGCGAGCATCTCCAGGTTGGCGATCCAGGCCGATTCCGGGTACGCCGCGGTGTACCAGAGGCCCGACGCATTCGCGCTGTTCCCCGCCTCGGAGCGGTGGTGATCGAGGAAGATCCGCAGGCCGATCGCGCCGGCATGGGCCACGAGGGCGTCGATGATCTCCAGGCCAGACTTGCCCTGCAGGTCGGCGTTCTTCGAGAAGTCGATGCCCCCCGGCGTGCTCCCGGCCGCGAAGAGCTGGTCTGAATAGGGCAGCCGGATGGTGTTGAATCCGGCCGCCTTCATCTGGTCCATCATCTCTCGGTAGCCACGGCTCCAGAGACCATGGGGAGCGAAGATCGTGGTCTCCAGGCCGAACCAGTTCACGCCGGCGATCCGCACCGCCCGGCCGTCGGCGTCGAGGATCTGGTTGCCCTGGGTGCGGAAGTAGCCGGCGGCGGTCTGCGTCACCGTGCCCTCGGCGAGCGTGACATCGGCGATCGAGACGGCCGGCGGCGTGCGGTAATCGCCGCGGTCGAAAAGCGCCGCCCCCACGAGCGCCGACAGGTCGAGCACGTCGACCACGGCATCATGATTGAAGTCACCCTCGCTCCATGACGCGGGCAGGCCGGTGTCGAACCGCCCGCCCGACACCACGTTGGCAAGATCCAGCGCGTCGACGATGCCGTCGAGGTTCGTGTCCCCCACGGCGGCCCAGCCCACGGTGAGATCGCCATCCGACCACGACACGCCGACCGACCGCTGCTGCGTCGTCACCGCCGAAGAGCCGATGCCGGCCGCGGTCGTCCAGCCGCCGATCGCGGCCTCCCGTACCCGGCCGGGGATCGCCGCCGCGGTGCCGCTGGCTCCGGAAACCGTGAACCGGCCGGGCCCACATCGAGCCTCGCGGCGGGATCGAGCGTGACCGCCGACACGGCCACCAGCGCCGTGCCCACATCGAATCGCACGCTGGCCCCAGCGGCCACGGTGAGCCCGCCACTGCCGAGACCGCCCACGTGCCGCACGACCACCTCACCCTCCTCCACCACCACGCCGCCGGTGTGCGCGTTGGCGACCGCGAGCACGAGCGTGCCTGGTCCCCGCTTCACGAGCGTGAGACCGCCGGACCGCGGCGCGGTCTCCACCGTGGTGAGACCGGTGGCCACCGTCACGATCACCGGCGATTGGACAGCGCCCGTGGGGACGGGCAGCAGCGTCAGCGGTGCGGCGGGGATGGGAATGATCGCGTCGTCGCTCATCTCGAGCACGGTCGCGAAACCGTCCGTCGCCAGGGCGAGCCGCGGCTCGAGCCGCTCGACGGAGGAGCCCGTGCCGCGTTGGCCCGCCGACGATGAGCGCAGCCTTCGAGCTGGTCGTCGCTGAAACATGGTCATGGCCCTG
>CAJBSQ010000081.1 GCA_903958265.1 uncultured Planctomycetaceae bacterium | reverse complement strand
CGACTGGCAGGGCGCCTTCGTCGATCTCTGCTGCTCGCTCCGCCGCGAGGGTCGGCGCGGAGTGGTCGATCCCCATGCCCGGGTGGCGCTGGGCGAAGGGGACCTGCCGCCGGTTCCGCCGTTCGACGACAGCCTGCGGTCTGATCCCTACTTCCATCCAGCCTTCTCCGCCGTCGTGCCCCTCACGCTCGACGCCATGCCCGCCGGCGCGACGGCTCGGCCGCCGCGACAGGCAGCGCGGCAGCGGTGGACGCTGCCATCACTCCGCTGGTCGTCCCGCGGCACGCCGGTGGAATCGGGCCGGCCACAGCCGGGCTCCTATGCCGCCGACGCTTTGGTGCTTGCCCAGATCAACGGGCTGTCGCTCACCGACCTCGCAGCCCCGCAACAGCACCCGGAGCGGGTCGGTCGCGGCAGCGGTGCCGGCTGGTGCAACTGGTATCTGCCCCCGTTCGACAATCCGTACTACGGCGGCGTGATGACGATCCTCCGGTGTGCCGATCACGCGCAGCGGACGAAGGGGCTCCGGCAGCGGTTCCTGATCTGTGGGGGCTGCGATGCCGAAGCCCTTCGCGACCGGATTGCGACAGCCTTCCCCGGCCTCGCGCACGCGGTCGTGATGCCGCTCGATTCGTCCGAGGCGATCCAGATGATCCCCGCGGCCGACTACTCGTTCGCCACGCTCTGGACCACCGCCTACGTCCTCCAGAAGGTCCGCAACACCGGGCTCAAGTTCTACTTCATCCAGGACTGGGAGCCGCTCTTCTATCCGGCGGGATCGACCTCGGCGCAGGCCGAACTCACCTACGACTTCGGCTTCTACGGAATCACCAACACCCGCACGCTCCGGCGGCTGTATGAGGAGGAGCATGGCGGCACGGCGGCCCACTTCGCCCCTCAGGTCGATCCGAACGTGTTCAACGGGCATCCGCTGCGGCCCGCCGGCGGACCGCTGCGGCTGTTCTTCTACGGCCGGCCGGGGCATGCCCGAAACGGCTTCGAACTCGCGGCGGCGGCGCTCAAGGATCTGAAGTCGCGGGTGGGCGACCGCGTGCAGATCCTCTGCGCCGGGGCTCCGTGGAACACCCGCGACTACGGCCTCGACGGCGTGATCGAGAGCCTCGGGCTGCTCGACTACCGGGCCACGGGCGACCTCTACCGCTCATGCCACATGGGCTTCGTGATGATGATGACACGGCACCCCTCGTACCTGCCGTTTGAGTTCATGGCCTGCGGCGGCCTGCTCGTCTCCAACGACAACCGGGCCAACCACTGGCTGCTCCGCGACGGTGAGAACTGCCTGCTCGCCCCGTCCAGCGGGCCGGCGATCGCCGACCGCCTGGCCTGGGCGATCGATCACTACGACGACTTGCTCCCGGTCCGCCGCAACGGCTGGGAGACGATTCGCCGCAACCACTCGAACTGGGACCACGCGTTCGCCGATGTCTGGGGCTTCATCGACGGCCTATCGGTCCAGCCGCTGCGTCGCGCCGCCTGAAGGAAACCCGCATCATGATCGTGATAGCCGCCGACGACTCGCTCGTGAATCCCGCGATGACGCCCGTCGATCCGACCGACATGCTCGCCTGGCTCGCGCGGGAGGGTGTGGTGCTGCAGTCACGGGGCAGCGTGTTCGGCGAGCAGGTCTATCTCTGCGCGCGAGGCCGACGGCATCCGATCGTGTCGGCTGCCCGGCTGGAGGAACTCGGCTTCCGCTGGCCGGCCGACGTGCAGCCCGTTCCCGAGAAACTGCTGGCGAGTTACGCCCCCGGCGGCGGCGTGCCCACGCCCTGGTGGGCCGCGATCGACACCGCGGCGCTCGGCGACGCCATGGCGGTTCGCGAAGCCCTGGCCTGCAGCCTGTCGGGCATCGGGCTGGAAATCGGGGCCGGGGCGAGCCCGTTCCCGGTGCCGCCGCGGTGCCGCGTGATCTACGGCGACCGGCTCACCTACGAGCAGCTGGTGGCCGAGCCCTACCCTGGCCAGCGGCTTTGCGACATCGTGATCCCCGACGTGCTCACCGACTTCGACACGATCGAGAACGTCGCCGACGGCAGCCTCGATTTCCTGGTCGCCTGTCACGTGATCGAGCACACCCGCAATCCCATCGGCTCGATCGCCGCCGCCTGGCGGAAGCTCAAGCCTGGCGGACGGCTCGTGCTCGTGGTGCCCGACAAGGAGCGGACGTTCGACCGCGATCGGCCGACGACCACGCTCGAGCACCTCGTAGAGGACCACCGCTCGCCCGACCGGACGAACGACTACGCCCACTACGAGGAGTTTTACACGCTGGCCCAGCCGATCCCGGAGTTCGCCCGGGCAGCGGAGGTGGCCCGCCACTTTGCCGAAGGCTACGCGATCCACTACCACGCCTGGACCCACGACACGTTCGCCGAGATGCTCGATTACGTCGACCGCGAGATCTGCGGCTGGTCCCACGTCTGGACGCACCCCGCGGTGGCCGACGAGTCGCGGTGCATCGAGTTCTACGCCGTGCTCGTGAAGTGAGCCGCCGGGTTCGAGCCGCGGTATCCTGAGGGCTGTCGTCGCCCGACGCGACACCCGCAGGAGCCTCCATGAATCCCACGCTCGTTCGCGGCCTTCGCCTCCGCTGCCCCCGGTGCGGCGTGGGCCGCCTGTTCAGCGGCTTGTTTCGCATGAACGACGCCTGCGCGGCCTGCGGCGCGAGCTTCATGCGGGAGCAGGGTTTCTACCTCGGCTCGATCTACATCAACTACGCCGCCACCGTGATTCTCACTGGCGGCCTCTATGCCCTGCTGGTGCTGGCTCTCGGCTGGTCGCACGAGGCGGCGCTCACCGCCTGCCTCGCCGCGGCGGTCCTTTTTCCCGTCGCGTTCTTCCGCTGGGCCCGGAGCCTACTGCTCGCCCTCGACGGCACCGTAAACCATCAGCAGGCGGTCGACGGCGACCCCTCCGCCAGTGCGCAGGACCTGGCCGGTGACGACGCCCGGGCGGGCTGCGCCATGGGCGTGGGGCTGGCGCTGATCCTGCTCTTCGGCCTGGGCATGGCGGTGGTGACGATCCTATTTGCCGTCAACGCCGAAGCGGCAGAAACGATGCCCACGGTGGACTCGATCGAACGGCTCGACCCACGGTTCCTCGCCGCGTCTACCTCGTGCTCGGGGCTGTCCGCTCAGACGATCCCGCGGGATCCCAGCAGTGCGAGCACCGCGTCGACGCACTTCGCCACCGGCCACTCGTGCGTCGGTAGCACGAGATCCGGATTCGTCGGCTGCTCATACTCCGCCGAGACTCCGGGAAAGTTGGCGATCACCCCTGCATCGGCCTGGGCATAGTGACCGTCGGTATCTCGCCCGCGGCAGACCTCGACCGGCGCCGAGAGGTGCACCACGAGGAATCGCTCCCGGCCGATCCGCTCGGCCGCCTTCCGCCGCACGTCCTCGTCGGGCGCCACGAAGGCCGCCAGGCAGATGATTCCGGCGCCGTTGAAGAGATGGGCCACCTCGACCGAGCGGCGGAGATTCTCGCTCCGCTCCCGGGCTGAGAAGCCGAGGTCCTTGCTGATTCCCTGCCGCATCGCCGTGCCGTCGAGCACGACGACCGCCCTCCCCGAGTCGAACAGCCGCCGCTCGACCGCCCGGGCGATCGTCGTCTTGCCGGCTCCCGTCAGGCCCGTGAGCAGCACCGTGGCTGGCTGCTGGCCAAACCGTGCCTCCCGCTCGACAGCAGTCACGCCGCTCGCCTGATCGGCCACGGTCTCGGCACCGCCCCATTCCACCTGTGACTCGTCGTCGGCCTCGCGGTCGAGGATCATCCCGGCCCCGACCGTGGCGTTGGTGAGCCGGTCGATCATGATGAACCCGCCAGTCGTGCGGTTCTTGCGGTAGGCGTCGTAGGCGATGGGGCTCGTCAGCGTGATCCCGCAACGGCCGATCTCATTGAGCGCCAGCGTGGGGGCTGGCTGCCGGTGGAGCGTGTTGACGTCGACCCGGTAGCGGAGGCTCGTCACCGCCCCCGGCACCAGCTTGCTCGTCTGCTTGAAGAGATACTGCTTTCCGGGAACCAGGGCCTCCTCACTCATCCACACGATCGTCGCCTCGAACCTGTGATCGACCTTCGGCACATTGCCGGGCCGCACGAGCATGTCACCACGACTGCAATCGATCTCGTCCTCGAGCGTGAGGGTGACCGACTGTGGCGCGAATGCCTCCTCCAGCTCACCGTCGAAGGTGACGATGCTCTTCACGCGGCTTTTCTTCCGCGACGGCAGCGAGAGAACCTCGTCTCCGGTGCGGATGATGCCGGAGGCGATCGTGCCGGCGAATCCCCGGAAATCGAGGTTCGGCCGGAGCACCAACTGCACCGGAAACCGGAAGTCCTCGAGATTCCTGTCGGAACCGATGTAGACCGTCTCCAGCAGCGGCATCAGGGGCGCACCGGTGTACCACGGCATGGCGGGGCTGGGGGCGACGACGTTGTCTCCCTTGAGCGCGGAGATCGGCATGAAGTGGACATCGGGCAGTTCGAGCCGGCTTGCGAAGTCGACGTAGTCTCCCTTGATCCGCTCGAACACCGCCTGGTCGTACCCCACGATGTCCATCTTGTTGATGGCGACCACGATGTGTTTGATGCCGAGCAGCGACACGATGAAGGAGTGCCGCTTCGTCTGCGTGAGCACGCCGTGCCGGGCGTCGATGAGGATGATGGCGAGGTCGGCCGTCGAGGCCCCCGTGGCCATGTTCCGCGTGTACTGCTCATGGCCAGGGGTATCGGCGATGATGAACTTCCGCTTATCGGTCGAGAAGTAGCGGTAGGCGACGTCGATCGTGATCCCCTGCTGCCGCTCGTCCTCGAGGCCATCGGTGAACAGCGCGAGATCGAACTCCTCGCCGGTCGTGCCGTATCGGCCGGTGTCTTTCTTGATCGCGGCGAGCTGATCCTCGTAGATCATCTTCGACTCGTAGAACAGCCGACCGATGAGCGTGCTCTTCCCGTCGTCGACGCTCCCGCAGGTGATGAAGCGGAGCAGTTCCTTCCGCTCGTGCTGAGCAAGGTACTCATCGATGTTCGTGGCGATCAGTGCTGATTGGTGTGACATGGGTGGTGGTGGCGCGGTGTGGTGGGTGGTGGCGTGGGCGTTTGCTCGGGTCGGGCTGCCGGCCGGGCGAAAGCCTCCTCGCGGGGATATTTCGCTCGGCGTCGACTCAGGGTTTCAACTCCGGCGGGCGAAATCTCCCAAGCTCGTCGTGCTTCCGCCCAGCCGGCAGCCAGGTGGGTCACGAGCGGGGATGGTTGCCCGCCTGAGCCTGATTCATTCCACGCCGCAAGCAGCGTTCAGCGGCCGCGGGCTCGGCCGCGGTCCGCTGCAACGCGGGCTTGGCTCAGAAGTACCCCTCCTTCTTCTTCTTCTCCATGCTGCCCGCCTCGTCGGAATCGATCAGGCGGCCCTGCCGCTCGGAGAACGTGGTCAGCAGCATCTCCTGGATGATCTCGGGGAGGGTGGTGGCGTTGGAATCGACGGCCCCGGAGAGCGGGTAGCAGCCAAGCGTGCGAAACCGCACGCGGCGGAGTTCGGGGGTTTCGCCGGGCTTCAGCGGCAGCCGGTCGTCGTCGACCATGATCATCACGCCGTCCCGCCAGACGATCGGCCGCTCCTTCGCGAAGTAGAGCGGCACGATCGGGATGTTCTCCAGATGGATGTACTGCCAGACATCAAGTTCGGTCCAGTTGGAGAGCGGAAACACGCGGATGCTCTCCCCCTTCCTGACCTTCGTGTTGTAGAGGCTCCAGAGTTCCGGCCGCTGGTTCTTCGGATCCCAGCGATGAAACTCGTCACGGAACGAAAACACCCGCTCCTTGGCCCTGGATTTCTCCTCGTCGCGACGGGCTCCGCCGAAGGCGGCATCGAACTTGTGCTTGTCGAGCGCCTGCCGGAGGGCCTGCGTCTTCATCACGTCGGTGTGCACCTTGCTGCCGTGCGTGATCGGGTTGACTCCCTGCGCCCGGCCCTCCTCGTTGACGTGCACCAGCAGTCGGAAGCCGAGTTCCTTGGCGACGTACTCGTCGCGGAGCCGGTACATCTCCTGAAACTTCCAGGTCGTGTCGATGTGCATCAGCGGGAACGGGGGCTTCGCCGGAAAGAATGCCTTCTCGGCCAGGCGGACCATGACCGCCGAGTCCTTGCCGATCGAGTAGAGCATCACCGGATTCTCGAACTCGGCCGCCACTTCGCGAATGATGTGGATGCTCTCGGCTTCGAGCTGGCGGAGATGGGTGAGGTTGTAGGAGGTCATTGACGTCCCGAAAGGTTGCGGTTTGTCCCACACTTTAGGCACAATACTCGCTCGGCGACAATGCGAGCCTCGATGCTCACTCCCGCCCTGCCGTCCCTGCGAGGATCCCCACGATGAAGCTGGTTCTTCGGCCGGTTGTCTGGCTCGCCGTCGCGGCCAACCTGACGCTGTCCACAGAAATGATCTCGGCCCGCCCACCACGTTCCGAGCGACTCGCGGAGCGGATGGCCGAGCGGGCCTACGCTCGGCAGTCGATCGCCGAGGCCCGGGCCGCACGGGCCTCGGCCCGCGTGGCAGAGATCGCGCCGCTGGTGCCAGTGCCGCCGCCCCCGCGGCCGGCGACCGTGCGGCGGATGGCTCGCGCCGGCGTGCCGCTGACCGCCCCCGCCACGGGTTCATCGCTTGCGGGCCCTCCGCTGCCTCGTGCCTCGATGGCGGCGGCTGGGACGACTCGTGCCCCGGGGCCTTCCGCGGTGGTGGCTCCGCCCGCCACACCGCCGGCTGCCGCGGCGACCGCGGCACGGGCAGCGCGTGATGGATCACCCCTCATCGCCCCGTCAGCCGACGTCTCCCCGGACGGGACCCGCAGCGTGCTGGCTGCCGCCGAGGAACCGGCCGCGGCTGCCGCCACCCGCAAACCCGCCGGCCCGCCCGTCACGCACCCACCGATCGAGTTGCTTCCCACGCCGCAGCCGCAGTGATCGCGGGCGGATCCTCGGCGTCGCGATCGACAGGCCAGCACTACGACATCTGCCCGCGGAACTCGTCGGCCTGACGGCGAATCGCCCGCAGGTCGGCGGCGGGCTTGCGGGAGACATTCTTGAGCTGCATCGTCATCCGCTGATTGCGGGCCAGCAGTTTTTCGTGCCGGGCAAGAAAATCCCAGTAGAGCGTGGTGAACGGGCAGGCCTCGGGGCCCGTGGCTTTCTTGGGATCGTAGCGGCAGCCCTTGCAGGCATTGCTCATCCGGTCGAGATAGGCACCCGTCGCGCAGTACGGCTTGGATGCCATCACGCCGCCGTCGGCAAACTGGCTCATGCCGAGCGTGTTGGGCAGCTCCACCCACTCGACAGCGTCGACGTAGACCGCGAGGTACCACTCGTGCACCTGCCGGGGCTCCACGCCGAAGAGGAGCGCGAACAGGCCGGTCACCATCAGCCGCTGGATGTGATGGGCATAGCCATGCTTGAGCGTCTGGCCGACGGCGTCCCTGAGGCAGTTCATGTCGGTGTCGCCGGTCCAGTAGAGTCCGGGCAGGGGTCGGTCAGCCCCGAGGGCGTTTCGGTCGACATACTCCGGCATGAACTGCCAGTAGATGCCGCGGACGTACTCCCGCCAACCGATCACCTGCCGGATGAAACCCTCCGTGGCCTCGAGCGGCGCCTTCCCTTTTCGCCAGGCCCGCTCGGCGCCGGCGACGACGTCACGGGGGTCGAGCAGCTTCATGTTGAGCGCCTGCGAGATCCGCGCGTGGTAGAGCCAGGGCTCACCGGTCCAGATGGCGTCCTGGTAGCGGCCAAACGAGGGGAGGCGGTGGGCGAGAAAGTCGTCCAGCGCCGAGCGGGCTTCGAGTGGCGTCACCGGCCAGTCGAACTCGGCAAGGCTGCCTGGATGGCCGGCGAACCGCGTGTTCACCAGGTCGATGACGCCGCGGGTGATCGCGTCGGGGGTGAAGCGAGCCGGCGGAGGCAGCACGCCCGGCCCCTCCTTCGGAAATGCGCCGCGGTTCTCGGCGTCGAAGTTCCACTGGCCCCCGGCGGGCTCGCCGTCGTCCATGAGCACGCCAAACTTCTCCCGTAGCGGCCGATAGAAGT
>CAJBSQ010000080.1 GCA_903958265.1 uncultured Planctomycetaceae bacterium | reverse complement strand
TGGGACGGTGCGTGGAACACGTCAGGCGCTGCGACGCCCGGAACCATCGTTCAGCTGAACGGTGGGACGCCAGCGGCCCAAATCACTCGCACCCTTGAAACACCGATTCCGAATGCGACCCTTTCCTTTGCGTGGGATTTGGATCGACTTGACGCGGCCACCGAGTCAGGATCCGTCCAGGTCTTTGATGGTTCTTGGCATACGGTGTGGAGCGGGGCTGACAAAGGTACGGATACCGGAAGCACCCCGGACCTGGCGACCGCTACCATCGACCTGAGTGGCTATGGCAGCATATCGGCGGTTTCCTTCACCTTGAATGCGAACGCTTCGACGGACCGTTTCTGGATTGATAACGTGAGCGTGACCGGGTCAGCGAATGGCGGAAACGTGGGCCCCGCTTTTACGGCCGACCCAATCAGCAAAGCGAACGTAGTTGAAGGATCCGTGTACACCGGCCAGACCTTGGCGGGATCAGCGACCGATTCGAACGGTGATCCGCTGACCTACTCGCGGGTCTCCGGTCCGGCGTGGTTGAGCGTTGCGGCCAACGGTGCGCTTTCCGGCACCCCGTCAAACTCCGATGTCGGCGACAACAGGTGGACCGTGAAGGTGTCTGATGGAAAAACCACCGCCACAGCGACGCTGAACATCGCGGTAACCAACGCCAATGACGCTCCGGTCTTTACAGACAAGCCAATCAGTTGTCCGAATGCGACAGCGGGCACAGCCTATATCGGGCAAACACTATCTGGTTCGGCCACCGATGTTGATGCGGGAGCCCTGCTCACCTACACAAAGGTCTCTGGACCGGCTTGGCTTAGCGTGGCCTCCAATGGCGATCTCACCGGCACGCCGACCCTGACGGATGCCGGCGCGAATGCCTGGACGGTGCAGGTCTCCGACGGTCTGGGCGGAGCCGATACCGCTATATTGCAGATCGCGGTGGCTGCCGACGCAGCGCCGCCCACGGCAGATTTCGAAGCGGTCGTCACGCCGTTCACGGCCGCGCGCGATACAGTCTCCATGTGGTTTAGCGAGCGCGTCACGGGCGTGAGCCTCGACGACTTCACCCTCACCCGCGGTGGCCTGATCGTGCCGCTCATCGGAGTGTCACTTGAGGGGTCGGGGGATTCCTACGCCCTGTCAGGGCTCACTCCGGTCACCGGAGGCGATGGCGACTATCGGCTCACACTCGTGGCCTCTGGCTCCGGTATCACCGACGCAGCTGGCAACTTGTTTGCGATCGCAGTCGCCACGAGCTGGACCACGATCAACTCACTCCCCGGACTCACGACCACGTATGGAACCGCCTCACCGGCGCGGACGTTCCCCGTGTCGGTGTCGCGGTTCACCGCCGATGTCAACGGAACCGCGCCGCCCGGCTTCGAGATCTCGGGCGACGGGCTTGTGTTCGGCCGTACTGCGACGCTCCACCCGGTCGGCGAGGGAGTCACCGGAACATTCTTCGTGCGGTTGGCGGCCGCCACAAACGCCGGCACCCATGACGGGTTGGTTAACCTGTGGCACGTCGACGAAACGAGGACGCTCGCGAGCCTGCCGATCTCCGCGAGCACTGTCGACAAGAAGACGCTGACGGTGACGGCCCATGACGCCAGCCGGCTACTCGACGAGGTCATCCCGGCGTTGTCGTCCACGATCACCGGCTTCGTCAACGGAGAGACAGTGGCCGTGGTCAACGGCGCTGCCGCGCTATCCACCGCAGCGACGGGTGCAAGCCCGGTCGGTACCTACCCGATCACGGCGGCGGTCGGCACGCTCGCCGCTACCAACTACGGCTTCTCGTTCGTCGCCGGCTCGCTCACCGTCGGTAACGAACTCGTCTTCAACGTGGCTGCCGCCCAGACGCAGACCTACTCAACGGCCCGCTCAGCCGCGGTCAAGTTCATCAAGCGGGGCCTTGGCACCCTCATACTCGACCAGAGTAGTTCACACTCCGGTGAGAATGTCGTCGAGGCTGGCGAGATGATCATGCGGCACGTTTCGAGTCTCGGCACCGGGGCGGTGGAGGTCAAAGCCGGTGCGAAGGTCACGCTGGATCTTCATGACGCAAGCGCATCCATTCGAGGGCTTACGATGGCGGCGGGCGGGTTGATCGATTTCGGCTTCGGCCGATTCACGATCGCTTCTGGTGGCTACTCTCTTTCCACCGTGCTCGACCTATTGCAGACGGGCTACGACGACGGTTGGACCGGCGCTACCGGCCTCGCGACTCGCAACGCACAATCCATCGCAGGAGGAGGCTTAGGCTACGTCATCAATGATGACGAAAGTCTCACGTGTGGCTTCGCAACTTCCGGCGACACGAACCTCGACGGCGTGGTGGATGTCCTCGATGTCTCCTCCATACTGGCGTCGGGTAAGTTTGACACGAACGAATCCGCCTCATGGTCCGAGGGTGATTCTAATTATGACCGCATGATTGACATCCTCGACATTTCGGAAATGCTGGGGTCCTTGCTCTTCAATGTCGGGCCATACGCCCCGGCTCCGTTGCCTCAGTCCCAGCCGCAGGCAACCACCAGTGAACTTTCGGCTGTCGAAGCCGCGTTCATGGCTTTCGGTGCGGGCTCAGGTGGTTTGGCCTCGACGCCCGCCAAGAAGTGGCGGTTTGCAACTCGCTGAAACCCTTTCAAACGTGCAGACTGGTCGTGGATCGCGCACACACCTCGAACGGGCCGAACAACTAACGCCCCCCATCGCCCTGTATGGTTTTTGACCGATCGGCGGAGGGACTGCCCTTGGCAGCGGCTCGCAGTTTTTCAGCCTCCTCGGCATCCGGCGTTCCAGGCTGCGGACGCCAGTCACGGGCGGGGACGAACTTCGGATCGGCGGCCTGAAGTTCCGCAAGTGATTCAAAATGACGGCCCTGGTCATCGGTATCGACGACCCATTTGGCCAACGCGCCGCGAAGCC
>CAJBSQ010000079.1 GCA_903958265.1 uncultured Planctomycetaceae bacterium | reverse complement strand
CGATCCAGTGGTCGGCGAGCAGCGGATCATCAGCCCGGGCCGGGATGACCGCGGCGACGAGGATGCAGGCGACGACCGCGGGCGACTTCAGCATGTGGGCGATGATAGAACCGCGCCCCCGCTTCACGCAAAACCTGCCGCGGGCTGCCTCGTCAGTCGTAGAGCCACGCCGCGCGGCGCCGGTCGTCGAAGGCCCGTTCCTCCGTCTCCCAGGCCGTGGCGATCTCCATCCAATCCACGCCGGCCTCGATGGCGAGCCGCTCCCGATCCGATCCGAAGAGCAGGTCGATCGCGATCGGGTCGGCGACGAACTCGTAGGGCTCCGTTCGCCAGGCAAACCTCCCGGGATCCTGCCGTCGCATCTCGGCCAGCAGGGCGAGGCCGGCCCTCACGGGGCGAAAGACGCCGCGGTCGGTCACGTGGAGCTGAACCCCGCCGCAGTCGATGTCGGCATGCTTGTGGAACGTCGGCCGAAAGGTCAGCGGCCGGAATACGACCCCCGGCAGGTCGAACGCCGCCAGCCGCCGGGCCAGCGACTCGCCGTCGATCCACGGTGCCCCGCAGATCTCGAAGGGCCGCTTCGTGCCCCGCCCCTCGCTCAGAGTGGTTCCCTCGAGCAGGCTTTGCCCCGGATAGACCACGGCCGTGTCGACCGTCGGCATGTTCGGCGAGGGCAGCACCCACGGCAGGCGGCAGTCCTCGAACCACGAGTCCCGCCGCCATCCCTCGCAGCGAACCACGTCGAGGACCGCCGGATCGAGGCCGAGTTCGGCGACGTACAGCGTGGCGAGTTCGCCGATCGTGAGCCCGTGTCGAATCGCGATGTCGTGGGCCCCGATGAAGCTCTCGCAGACCGGCCGGACCGCCGGCCCCTCGACGGCCACCCCGCCGAGCGGGTTTGGCCGGTCGAGCACGACCACGCGGATACCCAGCGGCGCGGCCGCCTCCAGGCAGTACTTCATCGTCGCCTGAAACGTGTAGTACCGGCTGCCGACGTCGACGAGGTCGATGACGAGCGCCTCGATCCCCGCCAACTGCGCCGCCGTCGGCCGGAGGCTCGCGGCGGTGTCGCCGTAGAGGCTGTAGGCCCGACGCGCCGGAGCCGCCGTCGCGGCGTGCGTCACCGCCTCGAGATCCTGGGCCTGCCCGCTCAGGCCGTGCTCCGGGCCGAAAACGGCCACGAGATCGACCCCCGGGGCGGAGGCAAGCAGGTCGGTCGCCGGACGGACCCGCCGGTCCACGGCAGCCGCGTGCGTCACCAGGCCGACCGGCATGCCCCGGAGGCGGGCGAAAGCCTCGCACACCAACCCATCGAGCCCCGTATGCACCATCGACGATTCTCCACGACTCCCTGGATCGCGGGATCTCCCCGCTGCCGCATGAGTGTCGCCTTTTTCCTTGCGTCGCGGCAGGGGCCTTCCGATACTTATTTGAGGGGTGCTTCACCAGGATCGGCCAGACCTCGTTGGGCCGGGCTGGCTTCCTCTGGGCAGCCCGAGTGACCGCTATGCCCAGTTCTCCATTCCATCGACACGCGGCTCGCCGGCGACCCTCGCCCCGGCCGCTCGTCCACGAGCCGCTGGAGCCACGACTCGCGCTGTCGGCGGCCCAGGGGCTCGTCGCGGTCGGCAGCCAACCGCAGGGAGCTCTGACCGGGAAGATCGTCTACACGTCGGCCGGGCACGGCTGGCAGTGGAGCGATGCCCTCAATCGCTACGCGACCGACCGTGGCAACCTGCTGTCGCTCGTCGAGGATTTCGGCAATCAGGACCAGCTCACGTTCTACGTCGACCACCTCTTCCGGGCGGGCGCGACGGTGGTGCCGATGCGGCCCGTCGGCCGGCAGCTTGCCGAGGTGGTGGTCGACAACGATTCCGCCGACGTGGTCTGGTCGGGCTCGTGGCTGACGAGCACCTCCGGCACGCGGTGGTACGACGAGGACTACGGCGCCGTGGCCGACACGGCCCGCTACCGCTACGCCACCGTGAATGCCAGCGCCGAGACCGCCACGGCCACCTACGCCCCGACGATCCCCGCCGCCGGGGTCTACCCCGTGTATGCCTGGGCCTCGCCGGGGTCGAACCGCACGAATCAGCTCTACACGGTCAATCACACCGGCGGCGGCACGCAGGTCCGCATCGACCACCGCAAGATCGGCAACGGCTGGGTGTATCTCGGCAGCTACCACTTCGCGGCCGGCCGTTCGCCGGCCGACGGCTCCGTCACCGTGAGCAACGCCTCGACGGCCGGTGGCTCGGTGGTGATCGCCGATGCCATCCGGTTTGGCAACGGCATGGGCGACGTGCCCTCGGGGCCCAACGGGATCGGCACGGGGGGCGTTTCGGGCTATCCGCGGGAAGACGAAAACTCGCTGCACTGGCTCTGGCGGGCCGTTGGGCAGTCGACCTCGTTCACGAGCCCGTCGACGATCATCGGCACCGACAACGTCTCGGCCCCGGCGCGAATGGCGGAGGAGATGAACGCCGACACCAACGCCTACGGCACGAGCGTCTACGTCGGCTTTCATTCCAACGCCACCACCGGCAACCCGAGCACCGCCACCGGCCGCGGCGCCATCGGCCTCGTGCACTCGAGCAATCCCACGCCCAACCAGTCGAACCTCGCGACCGTGCTCGCCAAGCAGATCAATGTCGACATGCGGGCCCTCGACGGCCGCTTCGAACACGACTGGAGCACGCGGACGACGTATGCCCTCAGCGGGGCTTACGGCGAGATCTCAAACCTGCGGGCGGCCGGCGAGTTCGATTCGACGATCATCGAGGTCGCCTTCCACGACAACACGCCCGACAATGCGCTGCTCCGCGACCCGCAGGCCCGCGACCAGATGGCCCGCAGCACCTACGAGGGCACCCTCGAACACCTGATCGACTTTCCCGGCACCACGATTGCCCCCGCCAACGTCACGCTCCCATCGCCTCCCGCGCAGGTCTCGGTGACCTCATCCGCCGACGGTCGGGCGACGATCTCCTGGATCGCCGGGCCGAGTTCCACCGGGGGCATCGACGGCGTGTTTGGGAGCCCGGCGACGGGATTCCGCATCTTCGGCTCGACCGACGGCCTCGGCTTCGATGGCGGTACTGTCGTCGCTGGCGGCAGCACCCGCTCGGTGACTCTCACCGGCCTCGACCCGAGCCTGCCCTACCAGTTCCGCGTGGTGGCCACCAATGCCGGCGGGGAGTCGCTGCCATCTGAACTGGTGTCGGTGCTGCCCGCCGGCGGACCGCGGCAGGTGCTCTTAGTCAATGGATTCGACCGGCTCGACAGGAGCCAAAACTTCAAGCTCACGTATCTCACCGGCGGCACGGCGACCGAGCGGGTCTGGGCCAGATACAACAACAGCCGTGATCAGACCGCCCT
>CAJBSQ010000078.1 GCA_903958265.1 uncultured Planctomycetaceae bacterium | reverse complement strand
CGCAGGATGGCTTTTATGCACGAACCAAGACCAGTCACCAGCGCTCGACTGGTCGTCAGCCTCGTGCTGGTGTGGGCGGGCAGTTGGTCGCCCGGTGTCGAGGCTGCCGATCCGCTGCCTGCCAGGCGGTCGTCACGGCTGGAGAAAACCACCGCTGAGCGGAGCGAGACGGCGTCGCGGCTCCGCGAACTCTACCGCGGGCCGCCGGCGGGCTGGCCCGCGGCCACCATCGACCCAGGGGTTGAGTGGCGAGAACTCGGACTGCTACCGCTCGTGGAGCATCCCGAGTCGAACCCGCCCAACGAGGCGAAGACCGCCCTCGGCCGGCTGCTGTTCCACGATCCCCGGCTGTCGGCCAGCGGCCAACTCGCCTGCGTGTCGTGCCACGACCCGGCGCGTGGCTGGGCCGATGGCCGCGCGGTGAGCCAGCCAGGCCATGGGATACCGGCGCGAAACGCTCCGACCATCCGCAACGCCGTCTGGCAGTCGGCGCTTTTCTGGGATGGCCGTGCGGCGACCCTGGAGCGGCAGGTCGAGGAGTCGCTCACCAATCCGACCGAAATGGCCGCGGACCCGGATCACGTGGTGGCCCTGCTCTCGCAGTGCGCGGACTATCGCAAGCTCTTCGCCCGGGCCTTTGCGGGGCGGGCGATCGACTTCGCGGGCGTGGTCGACGCGCTGGCCTCGTTTGAGCGGACCGTGGTCGGCGGGCGATCGCGATTCGACGACTTCCTCCGCGGCGACGCCTCGGCGCTGGCCGATGCTGAACTCCTGGGGCTCGACCTGTTTCGCCGCGATGCCCGGTGCCTCACCTGCCACCACGGGCCGATCCTCAGCGACGGCCGATTCCACGACGTCGGCCTAAGTTTCTACGGCCGACCAAACGAGGACCTCGGCCGCTATGCCGTGACCACCGACCCGGCAGACATCGGCAGGTTCCGCACGCCGTCGCTGCGGGATGCGACGCAGACGCAGCCCCTGACCCACACCGGCATGTTCGAACTGCCGGGCCTGCTCGCGATGTACAACGCGGGGATGCCCGTGCTGCGACGGCATCCCCACCAGGAGGGAGATCCGCTGTTTCCTGTGAAGTCACCGCACCTGCGGCCCCTCGGCCTCAACGGCCAGGATCTCGGCGACCTCGCCGCGTTCCTCGCCGCCCTCGCGGAGCCGGTGCCGCGGTCGGCCGTCCGGTCTCCCGACCTCCCCCGGAGCGATGCTCCGGCCGTGGTCGTCGAGCGGTGATGCCTGACGTGCGGCGATCACGGCGGCGTTGGTCAGGCCCCAGATTCTCGCGCCGCCAGCCGCGGTCGGAGCCAGGAGTTTTGTGCCGTCGGGGCTGATGGCGACCGCCCGCGGCGCGTCGGCCCGGCCGGGGAGCACGCAGAGTTCGCGGCCGAGGCCAACATCCCAGATGCGGGTCGTGCCGTCGGTGGCACCCGTGACGAGCCGCCGGCCATCCGGACTGAAGAGCAGGGTTTCGATGCTGCCCGAATGCCCGAGGAGGCAACGGAGTTCCTGCGCCTGGCGGATGCTCCACAGGCGGGCCGTGCCGTCGAGCGAACCCGTGGCCACGACCTCTCCGTCGGGGCTGAAGGCGATGGACTGCACGGAGTCGGTATGCCCGACGAGCCGAGCCCGGATCGATCCGCCGGCGACATCCTCGAGATAGACCGTCCCCAACGCCATGCCGTTCGCCAGCAGGCTGCCGTCGGGGCTGACCGCGAGGCAGGTGACGTATCCGCGGTCACGGATCTCGCTGACCACCACGCCTGAGTCGACATCGAGGAGCTGGGGCAGCCCATGGGCGACGACTCGTCCATCCCGCGCGAACTGGGCCACGAGTTTGGCTGAGGGATTGCGGGCGGCTGCCGCAGAGACCCAGCGGCGCACGCCCGTCTGCGGATCCCAGGCCTTGACCAGGCCGTTGCCCGACGTCGTCAGCACGCACCGGCCGTCGGGGCTGAAGACCACGCCCACCACTCCCCGCGTGTGACCACCGAGCACGGCCACGGGGGCTGCGGTGTCGGGCCGCCAGACGCGGGCTTCTCCATCGCGGCCGGGGGTGACGAAGGCTCCCGCCAGCAGGTCCCCGGCGGGGCTCCACGAGAGCTGCGTGACCGCTCCAGCGGCGGCTTCGAGCGAACCGACACGCTCTGCCCTGGCCGCATCCCACACGCCGATCGCACTT
>CAJBSQ010000077.1 GCA_903958265.1 uncultured Planctomycetaceae bacterium | reverse complement strand
ATCGGTGCCGAGACGGGCCCAGAGCCACGTCATGGTGGCGGAAGTGCCATCGGCCGGGCTGTCCTTTCCTTATGTTGACGAGTACCGAAAACGCCAGCAACGAAGCCTGCTTGCCACTTGCAGTTTTTACCGTTTCAAGGACACCCGGATCCCGCCGACATGCGCGCTACGGGGCGATCGGCCCTGCGTGGGCGATTTCGTCCGCGTGGGCCTGCCGGACTTGGTCTGCCCGAAGCGTGGGAACGGCGATCGTCTCGCCATCCAGTGTCATGAACTTGACTTCGTAGCCTCGTCCTTCCCCATGCACGAGCACGACAGTGCCGATGTCTCCGGCCGCAAGCTTCTGCTCCCGCAGATCACACGTGAGCACGACCTCGTCCGATTTCGCGAATCAGAGTTGGCTCGCTCTGGCTATTGATTTCGAACGACAGCAACATGCTACCGTCTCCTTCCACGGATTACGTGGGCGGTCACAAAACGATGCCGGGTTTGCCCGTTGAACCCGGCTTGTCCTTCCTACACCGTTCGACCCTCCGCCCATGGTCCACCGGCTGACCAGGTGCTGATAAACGGCCGATCATCACGAAATGCAGTCAGCGGAGGCCAGATGAAGCGTTCCACGATCTCGATGACACGAGTTGGATCGGGCGGAGCCTCGAGGCGACTGCGTCGCAGAAATGCCCTCCACTGCACGGCTCGGCTTGGATCAGCCATGAAAAGCGGCGTCAGTGCCAGGGGCAGCTCGTCTGGCGGGCGCGTGCCCCGGTGCCGGAACGTCCCCGCGATGCTCTCAGCAAGCATCCGCCCGTCGAAATCAAACGTCGACGCGAGCACGCAGAGATCGTAGAAGTCCTTCATGCGGCTATTGGTGGCACCGAGCGTCACGACCGCCTCCGCCTTCTCTGCAACGACGGTTTCCCGCGAGTAGACAAGCAATTCGGGCGATGGGTGGTCGAGTAGAGCAGGAAACGCAGTCCGGCTTGCTGGAGGAATCACGACGTCACCAAAGCCGATGTCGATCTGCAACGGCACTCTGGCCGTGCCGAGCATCGCATCGACCCGAATCGATATGCCGCCGTGCGTGTTGCGCACTCGAATCTCCCGGGTCTCCAGCGACTTCACGTCGAAGCGGATCGCATCGGGGGCGGCGATCATGAGAATGCCCCGGATCACTTCGGCCATTTCCGTGGTTGTAGTCCCCGCGGGCGTGTGCAGATCGATGTCCCATGTGGCTCGGCTGTTGACGGCGGTTGAAAACGGCGGCGCGGGGCGGTCGAAAATGGTGGCGCTGGGTGGTGTCGATCTCCCCTGAGACAGTGGGGGTGTCGCGGTTGGTTCGGTTCCCTTGTCAGTCCGCCCGCCGTCGTCGCCGCTTGGCGTCTTGGAGGCGGTAGCTCTCGCCCTTCGTCTCCAGAATGTGGCAGCGGTGGGTAAGCCTGTCCAGCGCTGCTCCCGTGAGCCGTTCGCTGCCGAGGACTTCGGTCCAGTTCTCGAAGGGTAGGTTCGTGGTCACGACGAGGCTGTTGCGTTCGTAGGCCGTCGCGATGACATCGAAGAGCAGCTCGGCTCCGGCCTTGCTCGCAGGGACGTACCCGAGTTCGTCGAGGACGAGGAGGTCGAGCTTGGCCAGCTGCTGTCGCATGCGCAGCAGATGCCGCTCCTCCTTGGCCTCCACAAGCAGCGTGACCAGTTCGGTCACGCGGAAGAACCGCACCTTCCGCCCCTGAGAACAAGCGGCCATGCCGAAGGCGGTGGCCAAATGCGTCTTCCCCGTGCCGGATGGCCCGACGAGCAGGATGTTCTCGCGGCGATCGAGGTACTCGCCCTTCACGAGTTCGAGCACCTGGGGCTTATTGACGCTTGGCCTGGCCGAGAAGTCGAACTCATCGAGCATCTTGGTGGCCGGGAACCTCGCCGCCTTGAGCCTGCGTTCCGCGGCCTTCCGCTCCCGCTCGATCAGTTCCAGCTCGACGAGCTGCAGGAGGAACGCGAGGTGATCTGCGTTATCGGCAGCGCACCGCTGGGCGATCTTCTCGGCCTCCGCCAGCATCGTCGGCAGCTTCAGTGCCTTGAGGTGGTGCTTGAGCAGCACCGTGCTCTTGGTCTCGGTCTTGCTCATGTCACCACCTCCGAGAGCAGCGATTGGTAGGCGGCCACGGGCGTTGTCTCCACACGCACGCACGCCAGGTGCGGTCTGCCATCGAGTGAGAAGAGCCGCACCGGGCCGTCGGCCCGGTGCTCGACGACCGAGCGGATGCTGTCGGAGTCGGAGAGACCGATGTCGAGGGCGTATTCGATCCCTGCCGTGACCTTATCCAGACTGAATCGTTCCAGGAGTCTCAGTACCCGGATGAACGATCTCGTTCCTGACGTCGCATCCTCCGCCTCCATTCTTCTGCGGAGCAAGGCGAAGCAGTCGGGCAGGTGCCATTGCTCCAGGGGCTTCGCATGGTCGAAGCCACCGGGCTTACGTTCCAAGAGCGCCAGGTAGTGCACGGGCTCGAAAAACACCCTCTCTCGATCCCAGCACCTAGGGTACCGAGCAAGAAGACGGTCCTCGTAGACGAACCGAACCTCGTCAACTGTCGCGACGACGATGACCTTCCGATGGGCGTAGCGGACGGGGACGGAGTAGTCGTTCGTCTGGAATCGCACGAGTGACTCCGAGTTGACCGTGCCGTCATCGATACGCCGGGCCTCGAAAGGTCGCGTTGGTAGCGGTAAAAACGCCGCCGAATCGTCCCGAAGCAACTCCCGCTTGGTGCCAGATCGGCCCCGAGTTCGCCCGTCGAGATCTCGTCGGCAGGACTCGAGGAGATGCCGGTTGAGTGTCTCGAACGAATCAACGCTCGGCACCGGTACGAGGAACCTCCGCCGTGCTGTCCCCAGCAGTCGCTCGACGTGGCCCTTCTCGTTAGCACGTCGCACCCGACAGAAGTGCTCAGTGAACAGGTAATGGCTCTGTAGGCGCAGGAACTCCTTGGTGAGCTTCCGCTCCCGACCCTTGAGAACCTCGATCACCGCGATGCCAGAGTTGTCATACGTGATTCGTCTCGGCACGCCACCGAACTCCTCGAAGGCTCGCCGGTGCCCCTCCATGAACGTCTCTGTGCATTCCTTGGGAAAGGCCTGCACGAACATCGCCCCCGAATAGGGCAGCGTCATCACGAAGATCGCTGCCTTCGTCTGCTTCCCAGCGATTCGCACCGTCGCCTCGCCAAAGTCCACCTGGGCCTCTCCCGGTGGATGAGAAAGCGGCAGAAACACCTCGCGGTGGCTGATCCGATACTCCCGAACAGCATCCTTCACCACCGTCTCGCCGCCGGTGTAGCCATGCTCGTCACGGAGACGTTCGAAGATGCGGTGGGCGGTGTGCTTCTGCTTCGTCGGTGCCTTGCCATCGTCTTCAAGGATCTGCCGGATCACCGGCAGGAACGGCTCCAGTTTCGGCTTCGGCCTCTGGTTCGCCTGCCGATAGCCCGGCGGCTCATCGTGGGCCAGCATCTTCTTCAGCGTATGCCAGCCGATCCCGTACTTCGCGATCGCAGCCCGCTTGCTCAAGACGCCGGTCAGCACCTCACGTCGTATCTCGCTCCAAATCTCCATGTCGCTGTGCACTCCTGTGCCTCTCTCTGGAAGGGGGTGTGATCGGGCCTGTCGCCCCGATCGTCCCCTCGCAAAGAACTGCACGGTTGTGCGCCGCCATTTTGGACCGCCGCGACACGGTCCCCGCGCCGCCGTTTTCGACCGCCGTCAACACGCCCGTTGCTCGGGAGAAACCTCGACGGCCGTGTCCGCATCGGAGGAAATGCTGATAATCATCGGCCGAGTTGCATCAGGCGGGCTT
>CAJBSQ010000076.1 GCA_903958265.1 uncultured Planctomycetaceae bacterium | reverse complement strand
CTGGCGCTGTCGCGACTCGTGCTCGGGCTGGGCGAGGCGGGCAACTTCCCCGCCTCGATCAAGGCCGTGGCAGAGTGGTTTCCCAAGAAGGAGCGGGCCCTGGCGACGGGCATCTTCAACTCCGGAACCAACATCGGCGCGCTGGTCACCCCGCTGGTGGTGCCCTGGATCACGCTGGCCTACGGCTGGCAGTGGGCGTTTGTGATCACGGGCGTGCTCGGCTTCGGCTGGGTGATCTGGTGGTTCGTGTCGTATCGCGATCCCGACACGCATCCGGGGGTGAACGCCGCGGAACTCGCGATCATTCAGAGCGATCCTGTCGAGAAGACGGCCGCGATTCCGTGGAGCCGGCTGCTCCCCCATCGCCAGACCTGGGCTTTCGCGGCCGGCAAGTTCCTCACCGACCCGATCTGGTGGCTGTATCTCTTCTGGGTGCCCGACTTCCTCAAGCGGAACCACGGGCTCGACCTCAAGACCATGGGCCTGCCGCTGGTGGTCATCTACCTGGTGGCCGACGTGGGCAGCATCGGCGGCGGCTGGCTATCGTCGCACCTGATCAAGCGGGGCTGGTCGACCAACGCCGCGCGGAAGACGGCGATGCTTGTCTGCGCCCTGGCCGTCGTGCCGATGCTGGCGGCGGCGCAGGTCAAGAGCCTATGGATGGCGGTGGCGCTCGTCTCGATCGCCGCGGCGGCCCACCAGGGCTGGTCGGCCAACCTGTTCACGCTCGTCTCCGACATGTTCCCCAAGCGGGCTGTCGGCTCGGTCGTGGGCATCGGCGGCATGGCAGGCTCGGTGGGGGGCATGCTGATCGCCCTGGTGGTCGGCGCCATCCTCCAAAAGACCGGCAGCTATGTGCCGATCTTCGTGATGGCCGCCTCGGCCTACCTGGTGGCGCTGGTCATCATCCAGCTGCTCGTGCCGCAGCTCGCGCCGGCCGACCTCGACACCGACCCGACGACGTAACCGACGCGGTGCATGGCTCGTCAGCGGTCATCGTATACCCGCGTGACCTCTTCCTTCGTGATCGGTGCGGCGTTGTCGGCACTCGTGAGCTGCACCTGGATCCGCTGGTCACCGGCGCGACGTCCTCTGGCCCGCACCCGAAACACCGCTTCCTCTGCCGGCGCGAGCTTCGCGAGCGGCTCGAAGGCTACGGTCAGGTTCTCGAACCGATGGCCCCCGGGGCCCTGCGCCTCGACGGGCTCCAGGTCGCCGAGCAGCGTTGCCACCAGCCGCACGCCCGTGGCCGGCTTTGTTCCCTGATTGCCGACACGGACCACGTATTCCGTGACGCCGTCGACCTCGATCGGATCCTCGCTGTCGACCACCTCGAAGGAGAGGGCGGCCAGGCCTTCGACATCGCAGGTGTGGGAGACCTGATCGGCGAGGCCGTCGGCGCTGCGAGCGGCCAGCACGATCTTCTGCGGGCCGAGTTCGACCGGCATCACCACCACCTCCACCGCTCCGGTCTCTCCCGGGGGCAGCTCCTCCAGGTTCCAGAGCACGCGGTGGGTGCGGTCGTCGTGCCAGCCGGCGTTGTTGGCCTTCACGAACTTCATGCCGGGGGGCAGTTGAGCGGCCAGCTCGACGGACCGTGCAGGGGCCGTGCCGGCATTGACCATCGAGATCGTGCAGGTCGCGGGCCGCTGAAGAAATCGCCGCAGCGGCATGTCGACCGCGAGTTCCAGGGTGGGCGCGGTGACCTCGATCGGCAGCTGCTGCGTCACCTCCACGCCGCCGTCGGCGCGGGCCGCCAGTCGGGCCGCATGCACGCCCGGCCCGCGGGTGCCGAGCACGAGATCGATGGTGCGGGATTCGCCGGGCCTGA
This sequence comes from uncultured Planctomycetaceae bacterium, assembly GCA_903958265.1. Lineage (GTDB taxonomy): Bacteria > Planctomycetota > Planctomycetia > Pirellulales > UBA1268 > QWPN01. The sequence continues at coordinate 5,438 of CAJBSQ010000076.1, read as the reverse complement.
GCTGGCCAACGTCAAACTCCAGTTCGCGGCCGGACCGGTGGGAGACATTCTCGGGCAGGAAGCCCTCGAGCACCACGCCGGTGGCGACACCCGTGCCCGGGTTGGTGATCGTGAGCGTGACCTGCACGTCTCGGCCGATGAGCACCGGTGCCGGCGGCGCGCATTCGATCCGCAGGTCGGGCTTCGTCGCGCGGGAGCGAACGGAGGCGTCGGCGCGAAAGCTGACGCTGGCGACGCTGCCGATCTCTCCTTCGACCTGAGGCATGACTTCCATCGTGACCGTGGCCTGTCCCCCAGGGGGAAGCGTGCCCAGCGACCAGACGAGGGCCGCTTCATCGTCGCCCGACGCCTGGCTGAGGGGGCTCGCGGGAGGCGTGGTGGTGACCAGCGCCGTGCCCTGGGGTATGGCGTCGCGGAGCACGACGTCGTGCGCCGTGGCGCTGCCGATGTTGCGGACGATGATCTCGTAGCGGACCGGCTTGCCGACGGAGATCTCCCGGGGACCACGTTTTTCGACCGAGACCTGCGGCGTCTGGATGCCCTCGAGCTGCAGCGGGCCGGGTCGTCCCTGACCTGCCACCAGCTGCGGCCGTGCGGGGGGTGGCGAGGCCGATGGCACGTGCTCCGGATCGGCATCGCCGATGCCGTCGGCCATCACCGGCGGTGCCGATGCGAAGGGAGGCAGGGGCTGTGTTTGCGAAAAGTCGGCATCGGACGGCATGGCGGCCGCCGTGGCGGAGATGACGGCTGGCGGCAGGGCACCGGCCGGCGGCAACGGCGGTGGAAAGGGAGCCGGCGGCCCTGACGGCGGGACGAAAGCGGGCGGGGCGGCGCCGAAGGCTGCGGCTCCCGGAACGTCCGGATGAGCCGGAGCCGCCGACTGGGGAGCCGGAGCCGGCGGCAGCGGAGGGAACGCAGCCGGGGCTGACCGTGGAGCGGCTGACGCCGCTGGCAGCGTGGCGGGTGGCAGTGGAGGCTCCGGAGCCGCCGCGAAGTCACCCGGATCCTCAGGGAGAGCGCGTTCTGAGGCCGCCGACGGTGGGGCGAGCGTCCGCGGCGCTGCACCTGGCGGTAGGTCCAACGACGGAGAGTCTGAGGGTATGTCGGCCGCGGGCACGGTACCCGGCGACCCAGCGGCCCGCTCCGCTGCTGCGAGCGACTCGCGCGGGCTGCCCCCGGCATCGACCGGTGCCACGGTGGTGGGCATGTCGATCGCCGGATCGGGCGGTGGGGCTGCGTCGGCAGTCGCTGCGGCCTCGTCGGCCGGCGGGAGGTCGGGGGAGGAGAATCGCGACACCCGCTGCGGCTCAGGGAGTGATTCAGCCGACACGGGGATCACGGTATCCGGCAGCTCCAACGACGCCGGACGCTCGGGATACTGGTCCCCTGCCGGGCCGTCTCGCGGATCCGGCTCATGTCCCACCGGCCGCGCCCGCCAGCGATCTGCCGGCGAGGTTTCCTGTGCGGGCAGGGCGTCGTCGGTCGGCGGCAGCATACCGGGCTCGCCGAGCGGATTCGAGCTGCGTGCATCGGGTCTCGGGCGACTCGCACCGTTGTCGACGGCACTGGCCACCGTCGCCTCACCGAGGTCGTCATGAGGTCGCTGAGCCCGGCCGATGCCGAGGGCCCACACGAGGCCAAAGCCCACTGCCGCGCAGACGCAGGCCCCGATCACCGCCGGGAGACTCGACTGCCGCGGAGGCACCACCAGCTCCTGGCGGGATGGCGTGGCCGGGCGTGACGAAGCGTCTGGCCGTGACGACACCTCGACCCGGGGAGGGCGGGGCTCTGCTGTGGACTCGGACATGCGACGACCCTCGTTGATCTCGCGACACACCATGGGCGGGACGGAGCCCCGGCGCCATGTGGGGGAGTAGCAGAGCGCGGAGCCTCGGAGAAGGGCAGTCGGTGGTCGCGCGAGGCGGCGAGGGCTGCGAGGTTCAGGCGGGCTTCATCACCTGGTGAAGGTGGAAGTGAAACCTGCCCAGCTTGCCGCCGTAGTTGCCCGCCGAGATCGCCGGCACGTCTGGCCCCACGGCGGCCCGGATGCCCGCGGCCATGGCCGCCGCCACAGCCTGTTCGTCCACGCCGTCGATGACGATTTCCAGGCAGCAGGCCGCATCGGGGTGGAGGCTTGTGGGTTCGCGGCCCATCAATCCAGGGCAGAAGGCCTCGTTGGTCGATGCCCGCAGCGCTTCGCAGCGGGAGCCCACCTTGCTGCCGGAGCGGACGACGCCCCCGGGGAACGGCGTGATCGTGCCCGGCACGGCCGCCACCGCCTCGACCGCCCGCCGGGCCGCGTCGAGGGCGGCATCCAGCGACCTCCCCTGCACGATGAAATTGCCGCCGCCAATGCCTTTGGCGACGCCCGCGGTCTCCTCGACCAGAAACTCCCCGTCCATCACCGGCACCCGCCAGAAGCGGCGGCCGAAAATCACCTTCGTCTTCTCGTGCCCGTCGCCGAAGAACCGCACGTGGCCGCCGACGGCGATCCGCTCCTGCTCGGCCGGCATGGCGTCGAACACCGCCGTCGTCGGGCAGGTCAGCAGGCACTGGGCGACGCGGTTTGCCACCGCTTTGCCCACCGCTTCAGTCGAGAAGGCAAACAGGCTGACGATCCCGCCGGGCCGGCCGTCGGGGGTGTCGCCCGCGTCGAGCAGCCGCTCGGTTCCGACTTCGGCATCACAGCCGATCACGCTGGTGCCGTAGCCGGTCACCGCCCGGAGGGCGGCATCGAGCCAGTGGGCGTCGTGGGCCGTCACGAGCAGGCGGGCAAACCGCAGCCGGAAGGCCTCCGCGAAGGTGTCGACGATGAGCGTGGTGTTGATGAACACGCGGGAGAGCTCCTTGCAATCAGGAAAGCGTACGCCGCGGACATGATTCCCGAAACCGGTGTTCCCACCGGTGGGGGATCGCGTATCTTTACAGTTCACCGCCGCGGTCCGGATCGCGGCGAGCAGCATGTCACGCCCGGAAGGATGCCGCCGATGCTCGCACTGTTTCTCTGGCTGATGCCCCGCCGTCCCTCGTGCCTGCCGGCTGGACGCCACACGATGCTCGCTGGCCTCATGGTCGTGGTGGCGGCGATGGCCGCTGCCGACGAGCAGGCGGCCGGTCCGCTGAAACGTGCCGATCTCGGCGTGGCGCTGGTGCCGCACGATGCCGCGTTTGTGTCGTCGTCGCTGCGACTCCGCGAGCAGTACGACGCACTCGTGAACAGCAACGCCTTCAAGGCGATCACGGCGCTGCCGGCTGTGAAGCGGGCCATCGACTCCCTCGAGGAACAGCGGACGACGCCGGGCAGCCCGTTCTCCACCTTCGACACGTTCATGCAGCTGCCGGAAAACGAGGACGCGGTCGAACTGCTCTCCGACATGGTGTCGACCGACACGTTCGTCTACGGCGAACCGTCGTGCGTATCGTTCTGGCTCTTGGTCCGCAAACTCGCGGCGGCCCAGCAGCGGATCGGACTTCCCGACGCTGATGAGGTGGCCGACCGGGACATCATCGTCGAGGAGATTGAGGAGGAAGACGGGGACGGCCCACGGCTGGCCGCGGAGGCAACAGGCATCGAAGGCCGGCAGGCCCGACTGGTGCTCGAGGCGCTGGCCGACAACCTGGATCTCCTCGTGGTGCCGGACGTCGTCTGGGGCTTCAGGACCACCAAGGGAGAAGTGGCTGTCGACCAGCTCAAGCGGATCGAGGTGCTCACCACCCTGATGCTCCAGGGCGATCCGGATCTGGCCCGCTCCATGGAGCGGCGGAGGGTCGCCGGCGGTGAGATGCTCACGTTCACGCTCGATGGCAAGCAGGTGCCCTGGGGCGACCTCAAGGAGACTGCGGTCGAGATGACCGGTGACGCCAACCGAGTGGCGAAGGTATTCGGTCGCCTGGAGGAACTCGACCTCGTGCTCGGTATCGGGCTGGTGGGTGACTGGGTGCTGGTTTCGATCGGCGACTCGATCGACCACCTCGAGAAGCTTGCCGTGCCGGGGGGCCAGCGAAAGGGACTGCTCACGCTGCCGGCCCTCGAGCCGCTGATCGACCACGCCGATGAGCGGCTCACGGGCATCGCCTACATGAGCGAGTCGCTCTGCGAGGCGGTGAGCTCGTCGCGGTCCGACATGGAGTCGTTGCTGGCCGTCGTTGACCAGCTCGACGAATCGGACGGCCTTCCCGCCGGGGCAAAAGATGACATCCGCGGTCTGGCGGAGCGGGGCATCGATGAATGGAGCAAGCGGCTGCCGGAGCCCGGGCCCTGGATGGGCTTCTCGTTCCTGGGCGACCGTGGCTACGAGGGCTACTTCTGGAACTGGGCCCGGAATCAGCCCTTCGACGGTGCGAAGCGGCTCGATCTCCTCGAGCACGCTGGCGGCGCTCCCCTGGGCGTGCTGGTGACCCGGTTCAAGAGCGACCCGGCCGGCTTCGACGTGGCGGTCGACCTCGTCAACGGGGCCTGGACCCTCGCACAGAAGTATGGTCGCGGCGAACTGAGCGATCAGGAAGAGGAGAAGTTGGATGCCTTTGCCGAGCACATCGCCCCGCTCGGTGGTCGGCTGGCCTCCATCCTCCGAGACAAGATCGCGAAGTCGCTCGCCGACGGCCAGGTCGGGCTGGTGCTCGACGCCAAGGGGCGGACCAAGCGACTGCAGGAGGCACTGCCCGCCTCGGCCGAGCCGCTACCGCTTTTCGAGCCGGCAATCACGCTGCCGATCGATGACCCTAAACTTTTTCGCGAGGGTCTCAACGACCTATTCGCGCTCGCCGATGAGCTGACGGATGCGGTCCACGAGATGAACCCCGACGCCATGCCGGCCGGCTACCGGATTCCCGAACCCGAGAAGTTCAAGCTCGACGATGGGTCGGTCTGGTCATGGAAGCTCGACCGCAGCGGGACTGACGAGCAGATTCGCCCGGCGATCGGTGTCGGCGGGCAGGTCGCGGTGCTGTCGCTGGTGCCGAAGCAGGCCGGTCGCATGCTGGCGGAGAGCCGGCTTGAAACCGGTTCGCAACTGGCGACGTTCAACGAACCGCTCGCCGGTGCCATGGCGCTCGACGTGGCCGGCCTGATCGATGCCGTGGAGCCCTGGGTCGTCTACCTGACCCGCTACGGCTGCGTGCAGGAGCGGGATGGATCGGTCGATCCCGAGACCGAACTCACCGCTGCCGACGAGAACGAGCAGGCCAAGGAGGTGCTCGCCCACGTGAAGGTGGTGCTCGAGGCGATGAAGTCGCTCCGCGTGGCCGTGGCAGAGACGTCGTTCCGTGGCGACGCCCTGGTGACGCACTGGCGGAACGTCATTCGCGACATGCCGGCCAAGTGACACGGTAGAGCGCATTCGACTTCCGTGGTTCGCCGGCTCGGGGGCGGCAAAAGTCGCGTCGCCAGGCGAGGATACGCCCAAGGCTCCGCGAGCGTTCGCCGACCCCCTTCGCCT
>CAJBSQ010000075.1 GCA_903958265.1 uncultured Planctomycetaceae bacterium | reverse complement strand
TCCTGATTCCGTTGATGATCGGCGCCGACGACATGGCGTTTCCGACGCTCAACATGCTGTCGTACTGGTTTATGTGGCCGGCCTTCTTCGCCTTCGGGGCCAGCTTCTTCGTTGAAGGAGGGGCCGCTTCGGGTGGCTGGACGAGCTATCCGCCGCTCTCCACCAACACCGCGTCATCGCCGGCGAGCGGGATGGGGCAGACGCTCTGGCTCGTCGGTCTCACGATGGTCGGCGTGTCGTCGATGCTCGGCAGCGTGAACTACATGACCACCATCATCCTCATGCGGGCCCCCGGGATGACGATGTTCCGGCTGCCCATGACGATCTGGGCGATGTTCATCACCGCCATCCTGCAGGCCTTCGCGCTGCCGGTGCTGACGGCCGCCGGCTTCATGCAACTCGCCGACCGGATGTTTGGCACGGGCTTCTTCACGCCGGAGGGCAACATCGTCAACAACGCCCTTTCGGGCGCCGGTGGCGGCCAGCCGCTGCTCTGGCAGCATCTCTTCTGGTTCTACAGCCACCCGGCCGTCTACATCATGATCCTTCCGGCGATGGGCATGGTGAGCGACATCCTCACGGTGTTCGCCCGCAAACCGCTGTTCGGTTACCGCCCGATGGTCTATTCCATCGCGGGCATCGCCGGCCTCGGATTCATCGTCTGGGGACATCACATGTTCATGTCGGGAATGAACCCTGCCCTCGGCATCACCTTCATGGTGTCGACGATGATGATCGCCCTCCCGAGCGCCGTGAAGACGTTCAACTGGCTCGGGACGCTCTGGGCAGGCAAGATCCAGTTCACAACCTCGATGCTCTTTGCCCTGTCGTTCGTGTCGATGTTCATCATCGGTGGACTGTCGGGCATCTTCATGGCCGCCACCCCGGTGGACATCTTCATTCACGACACGTACTTCATCGTGGCGCACTTTCACTACGTGCTCTTTGCCGGAACGGCCATGGGTGTCTGGTCGGCGATCTACTTCTGGTTTCCGAAAATGTTCGGCCGGATGATGAACGAGTTCTGGGGCAAGGTGCACTTCTTCCTGACGTTCATTTTTCTCAACGGCACGTTCTTCACCATGCACATCCTCGGCGCCGTTGGCTTCCCGCGGCGGCTCGCCGACGCCTATCACTACGAGACGTTCCACCACCTGCAGCCGTTGAACGCCTTCATGACCTACTGCGCCATCGGGATGGTGGCCACGCAGATCATCTTCGCGGTCAACTTCATCTACAGCATGTTCTTCGGTCCGGTAGCGGGCCGAAACCCGTGGAATGCCAACACGCTGGAGTGGACAGCCCCGAGCCCGCCGGGCCACGGGAACTTCGACTACCAACCGGTGGTCTACCGCGGTCCGTACGAATACTCCGTGCCGGGCGTGGACAAGGATCACCTGATGCAGACCGACCCCCCGAATGCGGCTGCCGCTGCGGCCGCGTCGGCCTCACACTGAACGGAGAGGGCCTCGACCAGCCAAAGCCGGCTCCAGCATCGGCAGGCGTCTCCTGGCGGGGATAGTTCGCGGCTCCTGGAGCCGAGGGGCGATGCCGCTGTGAGCGAAATCTCCAACGCCCCCGCCAATCCCTCCGCCTGTCGCTCGCTAGAACCGCCTCTTTTTCAAGTATGAAACCCACCTCCTTCAACTGGACGCATCTGATCGCCTGCCTGCTCGTGGCGGTGACGGCGGTGCTGTTGTCGTTTGGGGCGCTCGTGACGACGTACGAGGCTGCGATGGCGGTGCCCGACTGGCCGGCGACCTACGGCCATAACATGTTTCTGTTTCCGCTGGCCGAGTGGCTGCATGGGCCGTGGGACCTGTTTCTGGAGCACGGGCATCGGCTGTTGGGGGCTCTCGCCGGCATCATCACGCTGCTGCTCGCCGGCGTTGCCTGGCGGTCGGCGACTCGGCCGGCGGTGCGCTGGCTGGCGGTCGCGGCCGTCGCGCTGGTGGTTGTGCAGGGAGTCCTTGGCGGTGCCCGCGTGTTGCTCGACGACAAGACGGTGGCCAAGGTTCACGCCTGCACCGGCCCGCTGTTCTTCGCCGTAGCGGTGGCGGTGGCGGCGTTGTCGCGGCGGACGTCGCCAGATCATGGTCCCGCGACGCGGGTGCCGGTGGCCCTACTCGTGGCCTCCTATCTCCAGCTTGTCGCCGGGGCGCAGCTGCGGCACCTCGACGCCACGGTCGAGCCATCCACCTTTCAACTGCTCGTCGGCCTCCACATCGTGGGGGCCGTGGCGGTGACCGTACTGGCTGCCGTCGCCGCCGCCACGGTGGGCGTTGGCGGCTCAACGTCGGCCCGCCGCTGGGCGAAGGGCATCGTGATCGTCGTCGGGCTGCAACTGCTTCTCGGTGCTGCGGCGTGGGTGGCCAACTGGGGCATGCCCTCCGGGCTGCTGCCCGAGTCGTGGCAGCTCACCGAGCCACTCCGGGCCCGGAGCGGGTGGAACGCGGTCGTGGTCACCGGGCATGTGGTGCTGGGAATGATGATCCTCGGCGCGTCGGTCGTGCTCACGATCGAGGTCGGTGCTTTGGGTCGGTTGGTCACGCGCAAAGGCGGGGCCGATGCCGCCGCGGGAAGGGCCTTCGCATGACGCCCCCGCCGGCCAGCGTTGAACTCGTGCCAACGTCGACCCTGGCCTGCGGGACGGTCGAGCGGGTGGCGGCAGTTTCGGGCTCGGCCTCGTGGGCCGCGGATCTCTCGAGCCTCACCAGGCCGCGGATCGCCGTGATGGTGCTGGCGACGGTCGTGACTTCGATGTGGCTGACCGGCGGTCGCCCGGAGCATGCCGGCGCGGCGGTCGTGCTACTGGTGGGCACGGCGCTCGTCGCTGCGAGCTCGAGTGTCGCCAACCAGATCCTGGAGCGGTCGACCGATCGCCGGATGAAGCGGACTGCCTCCCGGCCGATCGCGGCAGGCCGGCTGTCGACCCGCGACGCCTGGGTGATCGTGGCCGCGTCGTTGGGTGTCGGCGTGGCCGCGATCGTCGCAAGCGCCGGCTGGCGGCCGGCGGCTGCCGCCGCCGCCACGTGGCTGCTGTATGTGGCGCTCTACACGCCGCTCAAGCGGATCACACCGCTGAATACCGCCGTCGGCGCCGTGGCGGGGGCTCTGCCCGTCGCCATCGGCTGGCTGGCTGCCAACGGTCCGGAGCGGCTGGCGGCCGGTGATGCCAGGGGCGGCCTCGCGGTCGCCGCCCTGGCCACGGTGCTTTACCTCTGGCAGTTTCCGCACTTCATGGCCATCGCCTGGCTCTACCGGGGGCAGTACGCCGCGGCTGGGCTGCGAATGCTGACGGTCGTCGATCCCTCTGGCCTGCGGGCGGCCGGACAGTCGCTGGCGGCGGCGCTTGCCATGGTCCCTGCAAGCCTGGTGCTTGCGGTGCCGTCGGGCAGCATCCGGCTTTTTCTGGCGGCAGCAGTCGCCTCGATCGTTTATGGTGTGGCAGCGGCTAGGTTCGCCGTCCGGCGTGACGACGCCTCCGCCCGCGCGCTGCTGTTCACCTCGCTCGGGTCCCTGCTCGGCCTGCTCACCGCCGCCGTCGCGTTCGGCAGGCCCGTCTGATCGCATCCCGTTTCTCAGAGTGACGACCATGACCTCTTCCGCCGTTTCGATCCCCCACGGACACGACCACGGTCACGCCGGCCACGGTGATGACCATGGTCACGGGCACGTGACCCTGCAGTACCAGCCCGGCCTGCCGCTTTCCCGCGGCAAGCTGATCATGTGGCTGTTCCTATCGACAGAGATCATGTTTTTCGCGGCGTTGCTCGGGAGCTACGTCGTGCTTCGCTTCGGTGCGCCGATCTGGCCGAAGCCCCATCATGTGCACCTCAGCGAGCCGATTGGTGCGTTTAACACGTTCGTGCTGATCTGCTCCAGCGTGTCGATCGTGCTCGCACTCGAGGCAGCCCGTGCCAACAAGGTTCAGCTCGCGAAGGTGTGGATGGTGCTGACATTCCTGCTGGGAGGCCTGTTTCTCGGCGTGAAGGGCTACGAGTACTCCGCCAAGTTCTCGCATGGGATCTATCCGGTCGCTCCTCGTGGGAGGATCTACGAGCGTCCCGACCTGTACTACGGATCGGCCGTCCGCGGGCGGCTCGAGGCCCTGCGCCGCGAACCCAAAGACTCGTGGCAGTCGATGCGATACTCATGGGCTGTCATGTGGCACGGGTCACCGCAGGGGGCGGCGCTGGCTGGATGGAAGGAGCCCGAGACCTACGACCGGCTCAAGGAACTCGATGAGGCGGCCGAGACGTCGCTGACGGCGGAGCAGGTTGCCGGTCGCCGACAACTCCAGCAGATTCAAAAGATGGTGCTCAATCCCGACCAACAAGCCTTCGACATGGCGGTGGTGGCTGACCAGGTGATGCCGCTGCCCGCCGAAGGGGCTGACCACGGCACGGGCCACGGGAATCCGGAGGGCGGCCATGGGGCCCACGGCCTCAACGACGTGTTTCCGTGGCTGAAACTTCCTGCCGTGATCCCCGGCGGTTGCATGTGGGCGAGCACCTACTTTCTGCTCACCGGCTTCCATGCGGTTCACGTGATCGTGGGCCTGATCGTGTTCGCGGTGCTGCTCTCGTATCGACTCGACGCGAAGCGGGCCGGAATGATCGAGAACGCTGGGCTCTATTGGCACTTCGTCGACCTGGTGTGGATCTTCATGTTCCCGCTCCTTTACCTGTTCTGAGGTTTCCATGTCTGACCACGGCGGATCCAGTCACGGCCCCGTCACCCGCTCGGGTGAATCGGCTGACGAGACGCTCCACCACTCGATCGAAGCCGGACACGATCGCCATGATGATCATGGCGGCCACGATGGCCACGGCGGGATCGGCAAGTACCTGTTCGTGTT
>CAJBSQ010000074.1 GCA_903958265.1 uncultured Planctomycetaceae bacterium | reverse complement strand
CGGGCAGGCCAGGCAGGCTCGGCACCGTGGCGCTGCCGAAGCTGTTTTGGCGGAACGGAATCGAGAAGAAGTTTTGGCCCGTGGGGGTGATGCCGGTCTGCCCGTTGCCACCCTGTCCGTTGCCACCCTGCCCGACACCCTGCCCGACACCCTGGTTGGACTGGTAGAGGGCCACGCCTGGGTTGCCGCTGTTGTCGAGGCCGATCGTCTGTGAGCGGCCCCCCTGCGCCGCGTTGATCCCCTGCGAGAACGGGGAGATCGACCCGTTGCTCTGGGTGGGGATCGCCGTCATGTTCAGCGGCTGGTTGACGCCCGTCTGGATGTTGAAGTCGAAGTCGACGCCGATCCGCTCGAAGAAGGTGTCGGCCAGCGTGATGAACCGCACCTCGATCGTCACCTGCAGGTCTTGCAGGCGGCGGAGCTGCTCCAGCAGGTCGGCGATCTTGTCGTGGACTTCCTGCGTCTGGCTGACGACCAGGCTGAGGTTGGTCTCGAACGGCCGGATCGCCCCCGGGCCACCGGTGGCATCCCAGGTTTCCTGGGCCACGGTGCTCTGGATCAGGTCGATGAGCGGCTGGAAGTTCTGCTGACCGCCACCGACCGACGGGGGGCCGAACGGAATCGACGGCGTCGAGCCGGTCACGGGGCCTCCGCCCCCTCCGAGCTGGAGCTGGGCGAGCGATCCGGTGTCGACCGCCGCGTTGCTGCCGGCACGGGCAGCGTTGATGCCCGCCGGGGCAGGGCCGACCTGCACGGCGAGATTGTTGCGGAGCGCCACCTGGGAGTAGCCGTCGCGAAGTGCCCCGGTGATGCCGAGGCCGTCGGACGAGAAGTTGGGGATCGGCAGCACGAGGTCGGCCACGGGATAGGTGATGGCGTACACGTCCCCCTTCACCAGCCGCGGGCTCGTCACTTTGAGCACCTCGTCCTTGACGACGTAGCTCAGATGAAGGGGCTCCAGCAGCAGCTTGAGGGCGCTCTTCAGCGAGATCGGCTGGTCGAGCGACAGCGTCACGGGCGTGTCGCTGCGGACGGCCTCCTGCTCGAGGCCGACCATGTCGAGGTGGATGGCGACGTCGGCCTGCTTGGCCAGCGCGTCGATCACGGCGGCGAGGGGCTGCTCGCGATAGGATGGCTTCACGGGGGAATCGAGCTTCTTGTGGATCGCCAGTTCGGCGGTGGTCGCCCGGGATCGGCCCTCTGCGAGCCGCTGCGACCGTGACTTCGTCAGGTCCTGCCAGTTCTTGGTGTCGGGGAACTTGATCGAGCCGGCGAACGGTGCCGCGGAGTTCTCGACATCCTCGGCCACGTCGAGGAAGCCCGACTGCCGCTCTCCGTCGATCGACCGCTGCGCATCGAGCCGACGGATCATGCGGCTCTGGGCGAGCAGCTGCCGCACCACCGCGTTGTCGGGGGCGAGCTGCCCGGCTTTCTTGGCGATTGCCTCGGCCTCGGGAAACCGCCGCTCGTCGACGAGCGAGTTGTATTCCTCGATCAGCATCGCGATCCGCTGGTCGACTTCACCCCGCTGGGCCCGCTCGCGGTCGACCTGCGCCTCGACCTGGGCGCTCTGTTTGTCGAGGGCGAGTTCGGCCCGCCGCTTGCCGGTCGACTCCTCGATGTCGCGCCTGGTCCGCTCGATCCGCCGCAGCATCTGGGTCTTCGTGTCGATGGGGAGCGGCTGGTCGTCGAGTCCCTTCGCGGTGAGGTCGAGCAGGTCGAGCGCGTCGGCGGGCGACTTCTGGGAGAGCCGCTTCGCCTCGAGCTGCTTCGCCGCCACCTCGGCCGAGATGCGGGCGAGCAGGAGGCTGTCGGCCGCCGCGGCATCGGCGGGGGCCGGTTTCGGCCTGGGGGCAGCATCGCTCGGGCGGCCCGTCTGGCTGATTGCTTCCTCGATCATTCTCCGGGCCGCGGCCGCGTCGCCAGGGGAGCCGCCATCGGGGGCCGGAAGCTCCTCCGCGGCAGCCGATCCGCAGGTCCACACGCAGGCGAGGGCGAGCACCACTGCGGCCACGAGGCGGCCGGGCGAGGCCGTCAGCGATCGGCACGGGCCGAACTCGAGTCGCGGGAGGGTGACGCGTGGCATACACGGAGTCCTTCGTGCGGGAAACGAAACGTGGGGCGGGAGAAGTACCCGCGGCCGCCACCAGGGGTCAAGGCCGAGTCGCGGCCCCGAAAGCCCGGGCAAGACGGGCAAGATTG
>CAJBSQ010000073.1 GCA_903958265.1 uncultured Planctomycetaceae bacterium | reverse complement strand
GCTGCGGGATCACATCGACCGGGTCGGCATCTGCATCTATCGGGCAGCGTGACCCGTCTTCCCGGCGGGATTGTCGCTGCCCGAGAAATCGGGGACGGGAGCGACTTTGGCCGGTCAGCAGACCGCTCTTGCATCACCTCCGCAGCCGGATCGAAGCCAGGGCCAGTGACGGAACACAGCCGTGACGGCGGTGCACCGCGTGGTAGCATTGGGGCATGCAGGAATCAGCCACGCCGCCGGCCGTAGACATGACCGCGCGGGATCGTCACGTGCGGCAGCGGATGAATGCCGCGACGCCGTCGGAGCGGCTGGCCGCGATGCGCCTGCTGATCGAGCGATCGTGGGCGTTGCTCCAGCACAATCCGACGGGCCTCGCCCATTTCCGCAGCCGGAATTACAAGGCGCGGGCCATTTCGCCCAGCGCCGGGCAGATGTCGCATGGCACCTGACTTCCGACTGTTTGAAGTCCTCGCCCGGCATGGCGTGCCATTCCTCGTGATCGGCGGACACGCGGTGAGCTTTCACGGCTATGTGCGCGCCACGGAAGACACCGACGTGCTCTGGGTGCGGTCGCCAGATGCCGAGGCGGGATTACTGGCCGCGCTCGAGGAATTGAACGCCGAGTACATCGGCAACGAGATCGATCCGGCTACGGGGATCGAGCGCACCTACCCCGTCACAGCCTCGTTCATTCGCTCACAGCCGCTCATGATGCTCTGCACGTCCGCCGGATTTCTCGACCTCTTCGATTACGTCCCCGACCATCCGCGGGTGGCGGTGGCGTCGCTCCTCGCATCGAGCTCGGAGGCCGAAGGCGTTCGATTTATTTCGCTCGAGTGGCTGCGGCGACTCAAGGCCGCTGCCGGAAGGCCCAAAGACCTTCTCGACCTGCAGAATCTACCCCCGGCCTGAAGCATCAGGGAAATCGGGGACGGGAGCGGATTTCGCTTGCAGAGAAATCGGGGACGGGAGCGACTTTGGCCTGTCAGCAGACCGCTCTTGCATCACCTCCGCAGCCGGAGCGAATGGAGCCGTCGTCGCGGAACTGGTGCCTTGACTCTTGCTAAGAAACCACGGCGGCGCATAGACTATACGGATGCCCACCAGAGTTCGTGATCTGATCAAGCAACTTGAGGTCGACGGCTGGGTGCAGGTTCGACAACGTGGCAGCCATCGACAGTTTCGGCATCCCTCAAAGGCGGGTACGGTGACCGTGGCAGGTAAGGAGTCTGCTGATGTGCCTGCCGGCACGCTCAACAGCGTGCTGAAGCATGCGGGCCTCAAGCAAGAGGCGAGGGTCGATGGATGTTCCGAGGAGAATGACGTATGAGATATCTCGTGGTGATTGAAGAGTCTGAAACCGGCTTCGGCGCCTACGTCCCAGATCTGCCAGGGTGCGTCGCGGTCGCCGCAACTCGTGACGACGTTAGCCGTCTGATTCACCAAGCTGTTGAGTTCCATCTCGACGGTCTCAAGCAGGATGGACTTCCGATCCCGACGGCTCATTCATTTCCGGATGTGGTCGAGATCGCCACGTAGGGAAATCGGGGACGGGAGCGACTTTGGCCTGTCAGCAGACCGCTCTTGCATTACCTCCGCAGCCGGATCGAAGCCATGGCCAGTGACGCAACGCCGCCGTGACGGCGGTGCACAGCGTGGTAGCATTGGGGCATGCAGGAATCAGCCACGGCGCCGGCCGTAGACATAACGGCGCGGGATCGTCACGTGTGGCGGCGGATGAATGCCGCGACGCCGTCGGAGCGGCTGGCCGCGATGCGTCTGCTGATCGAGCGATCGTGGGCGCTGCTCCAGCACAATCCCACGGGCCTCGCCCATTTCCGCAGCCGGGATTACAAGGCGCGGGCCGTCGCGGCAGGCGATCGTATCATCAATCCGCCGGGGTCGCCCCCGAAAAGCCGACCAGCTGCGGATCCCCACCACGAGGAAAGGCCCGCCAACGATGCGGCTGACTCCCGATCAACACGAAACGATCATGCGGGCCGTGCGCGACCACGCCGGCGAGGATGCCGCCGTCTTCCTGTACGGCTCCCGCACGCAGGACGACCGTCGCGGAGGTGACGTCGATCTGCTTGTCCAATCGCCTCATGCGATCGACCCGATGCGGCAGGCCGCGCTGCATGCCCGGCTGGAGGAAGCACTCCTCCTGCCAGTCGACATTTCCTTCATCGACGCTCGGCGTGGCATGACACGTTTTCAGAAACTGGCGGTGGCACGGGCCCTTCCGCTGGGGGTGGCTCGATGAACGCCCTGCTGGAGGAAAGCCGGAGGCATCTGGGCGACCTCATCGAGGCCTGCCAGCGGTGTGCATGGCATCTCAATGCGACGGCGGCGCGGGTCGAATGGCCCCTCACGGCCCCAAAACTTTCCGAACGACAGATGGATCTCGGACTCTTCGAGCCATTGGCCGCCATCAACGAACGGTGTGCGAGGTTGCTGGATCTCCTCGGCACGACGATGCGGCACCTCTGCGAGAAATCGGGGACGGGAG
>CAJBSQ010000072.1 GCA_903958265.1 uncultured Planctomycetaceae bacterium | reverse complement strand
GTATCGCGAAACCAGCCGCCGGAAAAACGACAGGAGCCGACGCCGACGATGGGAAACGCCCTTGAGTTCACCGATGACAACTTCCAGAGCGACGTGCTCAGCTCCGCCGTGCCCGTGCTCGTCGATTTCTGGGCTCCGTGGTGCGGCCCCTGCCGCATGATCGGCCCGGTCATCGAAGAACTGGCCGCCGAAAACGCCGGTACGTTCAAGGTCGGCAAGGTGAACGTCGACGACAATAATCGTCTGGCGATGACCTACAACGTCGCCAGCATTCCCACGATCATGATTTTCCACGGCGGCAAACTCGTGCAGCAGTTCATGGGCGTGCAGTCGAAGGCAAAGCTCCAGCAGGCGCTCGATGAAGCGAAGTCGGCGTAGCGGTCGCCATGGTGCAGGTAGGAAAACCTGCACCTACGGGTGCGGCACGGCTCACACCGCGCCGGCGGTTGCAAACTCCTTGGCGGGTTCGACCGTGCCACGCCACCGTTCGATCGACGCGTCGTCGATGAAACCGGCGAGGTCGAAGTCGCTGCCGGGCTGGCGGAGTTTTTCCACCGCCTTCGCCTCGATCTGCCGTACCCGCTCGCGGGTCACGGCAAAGATCGTGCCGACTTCCTCGAGCGTGTAGGAGTAGCCGTCGGCCAGCCCAAACCGCAGCCGGATGATCTCCCGCTCGCGATAGGAGAGGGAGTCGAGGGCCCTCGCGATCGTGCCCTGAAGCGACTGCTGATTCACGTCCTTGAGCGGGTCGATCTCCCGCTTGTCGCGAACGAAATCACCCACCGCGCCCTCGTCGGTTTCGCCAAGCGGTTGGTCGAGCGATACGGGCCGCCGCGACATTCGGCAGATGCACTCCGCCTCCTCGACCGTGAGTGCCGACCGCGCCGCGAGTTCCTCGACCGTGGCCTCGCGGCCGTATTCCTGGAGCAGCTGCCGCTGCAGATTCCGCATCCGCGTCATCGCGTCGACCATGTGCACCGGCACGCGGATCGTGCGGCTCTGGTCGGCGATCGCCCGGGTGATGGCCTGCCGGATCCACCAGGTGGCGTAGGTCGAGAACTTGAACCCGCGGGCGTGTTCGAACTTGTCGACGGCCCGCATCAGCCCGGAGTTGCCTTCCTGGATGAGATCGAGGAAGGTCAGGCCGCGGTTGCGATACCGCTTGGCGATCGAGATCACGAGCCTCAAGTTGCCGGCCGCAAGATCCCGCTTGGCGGCGTCGTACCGCTGCTGGAAATCCTCGAGCCTCACAAGCCGCCGCGCGAGCGTCGTCCGGCTCTCCCGCGTTGTCAGCAGTATCCGTCGCTGCTCGAGCACGAACTGCTGCCGCAGCCGCTCGTCGGTCTTCCAGCCCGGCGTCTGCAGCTGATGGCCGACGGCGTCGTACCGCTCCGCCATGGTCCGGAGTTGCCGGAGCAGCGGGTAGAGCCGCTGGATCCGAAGGTGGAGTTCCTCGACGAGCCGCACGGCCTTGTTCCGCTGCCGCACGAGCCGCCGCCAGGCGGCCCGCCGCTGGTCGAGTGGCTTACTTCGCGACATCGCGATCCGGAAGAGCCGGGCCTTTTCCTGCTCGATCCGCTTGAGCGTCACGAGGTTCGGGCCAAGCCGCTTGAGCAGCCGCTTCTTCTCGCGGGTGTTGGTCACCGAGACTTCGATGGTGCGGTCGAGCCGCAAGGTGCCCGCCTGCACCCGCTCGAGGAGCTGCACCGCCCCCGAGAGGATAAAATCGTTGGCGAGCATCGTGCGGCGAAACCGTCGCCGCCAGGTCTCGATCTCCCGGGAGTGGGAGACCTCGAGGGCACGGGTGAGGAGAGGGATCCCGCCCATCTGGAGCAGGTAGAGACGGATCGGGTCGTCGATCACAGCGGTCGGCCGACGGCTGGTCCCGGGACGCGGCGGCTTGGCGGGTCGGGTCGGCTTGCGCCGCGGATCGTGACTGTCGTTGGGTGAGTGACGCATGCTGGGCCCCACGGGGATATGGACGCTCTCCGGGCCGGAACGGAAGCGTTCCGGCACCGCGGTGGCAACGCCCGGGGGAAAGCGATGCACGTTCGATGCCACATCCCTGTCGCCGACCGGAAAATCCTCCCAGACCCGAAAGTCCTGTGAAAAACTGGGGCCGGGACCGCTGGCCGCCGGCCACCCATGTCGCCCGGAGTCGACATGGCGACGCCGCCGTGTCGACCGGATGCACCGCGGCGCCGCGACTGGCTCAAGATCGCGGTGTCACCGACACGAATAGCCAAGGACGGTGTGTCTGCAGGGGGGCGATATACTCCGACCGTGACGGCTGTGCCGGTCGCGCGGACTGTGGCCACCGTCGGCCAGGATCTCCATGAACTACGTCCTGCTCGGCCTGATCGCTCTCGTGCTCGTCACCGGGCTTGTCGCCTTTGGCGTCGGGCACAAGCGGTGGAGTTGGGGCACCCTGATTGCGGCGATCCTCGTGCTGCTCGCCGGCACTGGCTACCTCTACGTGGCGGCGCGACTGGCCGCCTACGAGTGGTCGTGGACCAGATTCGTCCGCGGGAAACAGGAGCAGCTGGTGAAGGTGGAGGACGCGTTGGCGCCCGATCGCGACGACGGCTGGCGGCTGAAACCGATCGCCGGCATGAAACCGCTGGAGCAACTGGCCGAGGAGCGGACGCGGTGGCAGCGGGCTCTCAACCGAATCGACACCTGGCGCGGACGCTCCTTTGAGAAGGCGTCGTTCGAGCCTCCCAAGGCCGATGGCCAAACCGGCACGCTCGAAATCCCCATCGGTGCCCCGCCGCCGCCCCCTGCCGAGGGCGAGGCCGCCGTTCCCGTGGAGCCGGTCAAACCCGCTGATCCGCCGTTTGATCCTGGCGCGACGGTATTTCTGTTCGAGGACGTGCCGGCCCAGGAAGGGGGCCGGTATCTGGGCGAGTTTCAGGTGCAGACCGCCGTCACCAAAGCCGCCGCCAACCGGTACGTGTTCACCGTAACCCAGACCGAACCCCGCGACGTCTACAACAAGGCCGTCTGGAACCAGACGTACGACTCCGT
>CAJBSQ010000071.1 GCA_903958265.1 uncultured Planctomycetaceae bacterium | reverse complement strand
GACGAAGTCGGCCGCGTCGAGGATGTCGACGATCCCGTCGTAGCTGAAGTCGCCCTCCAGCCAGGTGGCCGGCGCCCCCGTGTCGAACTTGCCCAGCGCCAGGAAGTTGGCCGCGTCGAGGATGTCGATCGACCAGTCGAGGTTGGTGTCGCCCGGGGCGGCGTAGGCCACCGTCAGCGAGCCGTCGCCGTTGTCGAGCCAGCCCACCGACCGCGGGATGCTCGAAGCCACGTCGGCCGCTGCCGTGCTCGACGTGATGCCGCTGGTGCCGGTCCACGAGCCGCCACCGCGGCCCTCGAGCAACTCGGCGACCAGCTGCGGGGCGGTGAGGCCGCTCGCCACAGTCAGCCTGCCATTGGTCACGTCGACGAGCCCGTTGGCCGACAGGTCGAGGCCGCCGACGCTCGTGGTGAGGTAGTTGGCCACCGACGCGGTCGCACCCGCAGCCACCGCCAGCGTGCTCGAGCCGAGCGCCGAGCCATTCGCCAGCTGGAGCGTGCCCTGCTGCACCGTGGTCGAGCCGGTGAGCGTATTGGTCTGATCCAACACCAGCGTCCCCACGCCCGTCTTCACCACCGGCGTGGCTCCAGTGAGCGTCGGATAGCCTGCCTGGGATTGCGTCTGCGTGCCGCTCGCCACGTCGATCGTGGTCACGACGGGGGGCGCCGCGTACGTGGTCGTCATGACCCAGCCAGACGTCGGTGTCGCAACGTCGAAAAACGCCGCCGTCGTCGAGACCATCGTCACGGTCGCGGCGAGAGGCTGCCCCTGCTGCGCGGTGTAGTGGGCGAGTGAGTAATACCCCTGCTCGTTGTGCACGATGTCGACACCGAGGCCGTTGCCGAGCACATAGGTTTCGACCGTCGCCCCGGCGATCGCCCCCCTCGAGTCGGCCAGCGTGAAGAAGCCACCCGTGAAGGAATCGGCGAGCGAGAGCGTGGGCACGCCCAGAAAGAGTCGCACGGCATTGGTCGAAGCCAGCGTGGTCGGCAGGGCCGCCGTGCCCGTCAGCCGCAGCACGTCGTTCCCGCTGAAGGTCGGGCTCGACCAGACCGGCGGTGCATTCGCCGCCGTAAAGCTGAAGTCGAACGCCGTGGTCGGGGCCGCGGTCACGCTCGCCGCGGTCAGGATGCCGGGGCTGCCGAGATCCCCCTCGGGCGACACCGTGCCGGCCCCTGAGATTCCGCCCACCACCCCCGACCCGGCCACGGTGCCCCCATTCAGCGAGACCGAGGCGAGGGCGTAGTCCCCCGTGAATCGGGCCACGGCGTTGACCTGCGGCGCGACCGTGCCGGCGAAGGTGTTGCCGGTCGGACTGCCAAACGTCACGCGACCCACGTCGGCATTCGCCAGGGTGCTGCTGGCAATGATGGCCAGTCGGCTGCCCGCTTGGCCTGACAGACTGCCAAGCAGCACGACCTCTTCGACGGTCGGGGTCAGCGGGTCGGGGGTGGTGTCGTTGGTCACGGCAATCCGCGCCGTGCCCGACACCGCGACGGGATTGGTGAGTTCGACGTTATCCCCCTGCCCCTGCGTGAGCGTGCCGCCACGGAGGTTGACCGTCGCAGCCCCGCCGCTGAAGGCATAGGTGCGGGCGTCAGAGGCCAGCCGCAGCGTGCCGGCCGACTCCACATCGACCCCGGCGGTGGCGATCGGCACGCCGGCATAGTGAACGGCGAGCGTGCCCCGCTGCACGACCGTCCGTCCGGTGTAGTCCTTGACTGCCCCGTCAGAAAGGGCCTGCGTGGAGGAATCGAGCCGCTGCGTCCCAGTCCCCGCCGAATCGACCACGAAGCTGCCGGTGCCCGAAAGAAATCCGTCGAACACCGCGTCGGTCGAGCCGCTCAGGCTCACCGTGAGCCCACTGCCGATCCGCACCGTGCCCAGGCCGCCGATGCCGTTGACCGTGTCGGCGAAGCCGGAGAGGTCCGCGGTCATGAACCGGGCGACGGAGAGCCGCGATGCGTCGGGGATCACATGGCTGGCCCCGGCGCGGAGCGAGCCTTCGGCGACACTCGTGGAGCCCGTGTAGTCGTTGGCCGTGCCGGAGAGCACGACCGTGCCCCCGCCGGCGATGCCGAGGGGATTGGCACCGGTGAGCTTCGCCGCGACGGTCGCCGTGCCCCCCGTCACGACCTGCAGCGTGCTGGTCGCAATCGACCCCGAACCTGAGGCGATCGTGTGGCCGCTGGTGCGGAAGTCGAGGGTGGTCGCGGCCACGGCCGAGTTGACCGTCACCGTGCCGGCCGACCCGCTGAACACCGCGGTGCGATCGTTGGTCCAGGTCGTGGCCGTGACGGGCGATTCGGTCGGCGACCAGCGGGCGACGGTGGTATTCCAGGTGCCGCTCCCGCCGAGCGTCGTGCCGTTGCCGGTCCAGAAGAGATTGACCACAGGCGCCGCCACCGCGGCGATGCCGGGCGACCCCGTGTTGCTCGGGGTGCTCGGCGACGAGTAGGCGAAGGCGATGCCTGCGGTGCTCACCGTGCCCAGCGGCGCGGTGGCCAGCGCTCCCGACTGGTCGTAGCTCCAGAAGAACGTCTGCCCGCTGGTGGCGGCCCCGAACGAGGTCCGAGTCACCTCGCTGGCATCGGAGCGAAACAGGATCACGCCGTCGCCGCCAGAACTGAAGCTTAGCCCGGTCCCGATGTAGGAGCCGATCGTCGCAGTCGTGGCGGTGCCCGTCCAGAAGTTTCGGAAGTTCTGGATTTCGGCCAGCGGATCGAGCGCCGTGGTTTCGAGGAACACGATGCTCTGGGCGGGCAGGATGCTGGTCACGCCGTTGAGGGCTGTCGATGCGGCGAAGGAGAATGAGTTGTCGTCCATCCGCCAGCCGGTGAGATCGACCGCCGCATCGCCGTAGTTGGTGATCTCGAACCAGTCGGCGGTGCCGCCGACGCCGCTGGAGCTCATCACCTCGGTGATTCGAATGATTCCGGCGGCCTGCACGGAACCGGTCCAGGCCAGGCAGGTGATGGCGACGGCGAACGACGAGGAGCGGAGCGAAGCCAGCATGGACGACTCCTAATGGAGAGAGGGCGGGAAGGAGAGGGTTGCCCAACCTGGGCGATGAGCGGGAACTACTGGCTGGTGGTGAGATCGTGATCGGCGAGGAGCGGTCCGGGTAACGACACCACCCAGAAGCACGTCCGCGGGCCGGTGGCTCCGGAACCGGGCCGCGGCTCGTGGACGCCGAAGTCGTTGTCATTGACGAGCAGTAGCCGTTGGTCGTCGAGCACGGCGAGGCCCTCGAGCTTGAGCTTGCCCTTGGCCGTTGCGGGATCGCCGCCGCCGAAGACGTCGTGCCGCATCCGCTCCAGGAGCGGGCCGAGATCGGCGATCAGCTCCTTACCGACAGGCTCGATGCCCGCGGCGGCAAGATCCCGCACCCCCTCGATCGCCGTTGATTCGGCGGCCGCACGGCCCAGCGTGTCGGTCGCCGCGGCCGTCGTCACCCGGTAGAGGCGGGCCACGCCCCCGTCGGCCTGCTCCAGAACGACGAGCTGGTGGTCGGCGAGGGCGGCCATGGCGCAGAGCTTGCCGTCGTCGGGTGGGCAGCCGCGACCGTGGTAGTCGGGATCGGCGGGATCGCCGAGCCGGTAGACGTGCTCGGCGATGGGCCGGCCCGTGTCGGCGGCGACCACCAGCATCCGTACATTGCCCGTCTTCTTCGCTGCCCGCGGAGCCGGGTGATCGAGCGGGCTCTGGAGCAGGGCGTAGAGCCTCGTGCCGTCCGGCGATGCCGCCAGAGCCTCAAACCCACGGTTGTCGCGGCGGTCGCCGTAGGCCGCCGGCAGGCCGGCGATCACCCGCGTGTCAGCGTGAGGCAGCCGCACGTCCGCCGGCACATGACGCTCCTCGATCCGGCCATCGGCCCCGATCCGCAACAGCGACGGCCGGTATTCCTCCGCCGCCCAGAATCCATCGCCGCAGGGCACGAGCCCCTCGGTGTCGACACCATCGGCTGATGCCGCGAGCGCGGTATCTCCGTCGGCACCGAGCATCGGCTCGTCGCGGCCGACGCCGTTGGGCCGGCCGTTCACCGGCCTGCCCGAGACGCCCGCGAGCGGAATGATCTCGATCACGCGTGCCTCGGCCAGGTCCGCGTTGGTCGACGACGAGGTGGGCACCGACAGCCGCACGATGCATGGCACGAAGCCCGGTTCGAGCAGCGTCCGCCGCGTGACTCCGTCGCGATCGGCCGTCCCGTTGGGCCCTCGATCGGTGATCACCCACACGTCGGCCCAGCCGTCGCGTTCTGGCCCAGCCACCGCAACGTCGCTGATGCCGCCGAGGAGCCCGCCGCCCGGCAGGCGGGTCTCGGGCAGGGCCGCCATGGTGGCGACGCGGACGATCGGCAACGCCGAGAGGTCGTCCCGTGGAGCCCCAGTGGTGACGACGACCGCGACCGCAGCAGCGACAAAGGCCAAGGCGAGCGGCTGACGGAGTGAGAACGTCATCACGGCAGCTCCGCGTTTTCGCCGCCTGCCCGCGTGACCAAGGCACAGAAGGTCCGGAGGTCGATCGTGTCGGTGATCATCCTCGTGGAGGCATCGCCGAACACGGCCACCATCCCGCCGACGTGAAACGAATAACACTCGCCCTCGTTGGTGGCGTTCATCGGCACGCCGGTGCCTGGGGCGGCTCCCTTCATCGTCGCCTGCGTCACCCGCGACGCGTCGATCGTGTCGAGCTTGAACGGCCCGAGGCTGTCAGCCCAGCCGCATCCCTGGTCGTAGATGGCCGGGCCGGTTGGGAGCGAGCGCATCTTTCCGATGCGGTAGACGAGCGGCCGGCCGGCGCTCTCGACGAGCAGCATCGTCTTGGAGACTCCATCAGCCACCTGTCGCAGCTGCGTGACCTTGTCCTTCGCGAGGAACCCGCACGAGCCCTCCTCGGTGATGTAGGGATCGGGAGCAGGGAGCACGCCGGACTTCACCCCCGTCATCGCCTCGTAGTCGGTAAAGCCGAGCGGCCGCCGCACCCCTGTGATCGCGGGCCGGCTGCTGTCGCCAGCATCGCTGGAGGCTTCGATGCGGGTGATGTCGCTCCGCGGCACGTTGGAGGACGGGCAGGTGTAGACGCTGAGTTGCGTGAGCGCCACTGCCAGGTTGCAATCCGGCCGGATACCGGTCGCCTGGCTGGGCGGCTGGGCGGGGCTTGAGTTGCTCGTCTGGTCGTACCAGTGCTTGTCCCACTCGTACTGGTCAGCGACCTGCTTCTCCTCGAGAAACGGCATCACGAGCACCCGCCACGAGTGCTCCTTGCCCAGCGGGTTTCCCGGAGGCTTGGGGACGAGCGTGGCCGCCTTCGCAGAGAACATCGCGGCCGGGAAGTACCGCCGCGCGTCATTGCACATCTGAAACCCGAGGCCGACCTGCCGCATGTTGTTCATGCACTGTGTCCGCCGCGCGGCTTCGCGGGCCGACTGCACCGCTGGCAGCAGCATCCCGATGAGCGTGGCGATGATCGCGATCACCACCAGCAGTTCGACGAGCGTAAACCCCTCTTGACGTCGAGCAGGATCACGAGAGGAAAGACTCATGGCGGGAACTCCTTTTCAAGACCGATACGTTTCGGGCCACGACGAGAAACCTAGGCTGACTCTGTGAGGGTTTGATGAGCGTGACGCGCGGCATTTCG
>CAJBSQ010000070.1 GCA_903958265.1 uncultured Planctomycetaceae bacterium | reverse complement strand
GAGGTTCGCCAAAACGCCGCGCATCCCCCTGCGGTGGCGTTTTTCTCTCGTCGGCGCAGACCGCGTTCCAGCCTACCGTTCCCGGGGCTTCGACGCCTCGTGTCCGACGCCGGTCAGGGCTGCGACGGCCGGGGGTCGGTCGGCGAGAAAACGCCGCAATCGCTTGGGCACGGAGATCACCCACTGCCGCACGGGCACCGGCGGAATCACGTGATCGACAAGATGCGCGGCCGTCTGGGCCATGCGGCGGCCGTTGCGGAACGGGATGCGCTCGGCACTCGAAACGTGTAGGAATAGCCACCTATCCGCTCAACCTGGCAGGACAGCAACCGAGGCACCCATGCGCGACGCACGCGACGATTGGCGACGATTCGATGCCGGAGCGATCCCAACGAAGGAATCGACACCACGCCTGGACTCCTTCCTGCAGGCCGTGAAGAACGAGGCCGCGGGGCAGCCGCTCACGCTCCTCGACGTGGGCTGCGGCAGCGGACGGCTCAGCCGGCGGCTCTTCGAGCAGGGCTTCTCCGTGCTCGGGATCGACATCAGCCCGGGGGCGATTCACGCGGCGCGGCAACGCACCGTGGCGGCCGACGCCGCGGGCCGCTCGCTGCGGTTCGAGGAGGCCGACGTCTCAGCGGATGATCCGCCCCGGCTCGAGGGCGGGCCGTTCCACGTGGTCGTCTGCCAGCTCGTGATCTCGATCATCGGCACGATTCGCCAGCGGGCGAATCTGCTTCGCCACGTGCACGACGTCCTCCACCCCAGCGGGTATCTCTTCCTATCGGCCTCGGGGGTCTCCGACACGATCAACGCCGGCTACGCCCGGCTCTACGCCGAAGACCTCCACCTGACGGGCGAGCGGCACACGTACCTGTCGCGGGATGCCGGCGGCGAGGTCCTCTACGCGACCCACCACTTCTCGGCGGACGAACTCGCGAGCCTGCTCGAGGCGGCCGGGTTTGGAGAGATCAGCGTGATGACCGAGAAGGAGACGAGCAGCCGCCGGCCGGACGAAGCGGCCTTCTTCCTCTACGCGACCTGCCGATCACCACGCTGATCCCAGGCTTGAAGTCGAGCCGTGCCCGCCGGGCCGTGTTCGTGCTCGCGCTCGTGGGCCTGGTCTGATCCACTCTCGCCACAGCCGCTCATCAGCCTGGCAATGATTGCGGACGTGCCATTGACCGGGCTATCCTTTCGCCGTTTATGGGAAGGACCGTCGCATGAGCCGCCAAGCCTTCGTGATGCTGCTGATGGCGGTGATGGTGGCGATGGTGGGCCGCGGCGCCACCGCCGACACACCCCTCCGCGTGCTCTCCTACAACATCCACCATGGCCGAGGCACCGACGGTGTGGTGAACCTGGCGCGGATCGCCGGCGTGATCCGCGACTGCGCGGCCGACGTGGTCATGCTTCAGGAAGTGGACGACCGCACCGACCGCACGGGCCGGATCGACCAGACGGCCGAGATCGCACGGCTCACCGGTCTGCATGCCGAGTTTGGCCGGCAGATCGACTATCAGGGGGGTCGCTACGGCCAGGCGATCCTCTCCCGCACGCCGCTGGAGGAGCCGCGGGTGCACGTGCTTCCGGGTGACCCGGACCGCGAGACGCGGATCGCGCTGGCGGTGCGGACGGTGGTGGCGGGGCGGTCGCTCGTGATCGTGGGCACGCACCTCCACCATCGCGATCCGGCGGCGCGGCTGGAGCAGGCGCGGGCGATCGAGGCGCTCGATCTCGGCGGCGGTCCCGCGATCCTCGGCGGCGATCTCAATGCGGTGCCCGGAAGCGAGCCGCTCACCACGCTCCTGGCGAGCTGGCGATCGACGAGCACCGAGCCGCAGTTGTCGTTTCCCGCCGGCCAGCCCACGCGGCAGATCGACTTCATTCTCTACCGTGCCGCCGGCGTGCTGGAGCCCGGGGAGGTGCGGGTGCTCGACGAGCCGGTGGCGTCGGACCACCGGCCGATCCTGGCGGAGTTTCGGGTGCGCTGATCTCCGCCTGCCGCGGCATTCGTTGCGGCTGGCGGCCGTGTCGGGATTGGCGATCGCCAGACGACTCGGCGGGAGGCGGGGACTTCGAAGACGGTCCGCGCGACCGGGCTATGCTTTACCCCTGCTGGATGGATCGGCTGCCTCCGGCTCGTTTCGTGGCCGCTGGGGCGGCCACTGGAAAAGTACCGAGGTCGTCTCACATGCGGATCGCCGTGTCGGGGTCGCACTCGCTGGGAAAATCAACCGTCGTCAACGACTGGGTTGCGGCGCATCCGGAGTATCGCCGTGAGGAGGAACCCTACCGGGCGCTGAGCCTCGCTGGTCCCTATGAGATTCGGTTTCGCGATGCCTCGACGCGGCTGCAGAACGGCATTCAGATGTATTACAGCATCAGCCGGGTGCATCGCTTCTCCACCTGCACCGCCGACGTGATTTTCGACCGCGCGCCGGTGGACTATATCGCCTATTCCGTCTACACGGCCAACCAGGGCACCACCGACATCGACGCCACCTTCGTCGAGACGTTGGTCCCGGCCGTAAGAGAATCGCTGGATCACCTCGACATCCTGGCATTCGTGCCGAAAACGGACGACTGGCCGGTGGAGATGGAAGCGGACGGCATCCGGCCGGTCGATCACGCCTATCGCGACGAGGTGGATGCGATCTTCAAGCAGATCTATCGCGAGGGTCGGTTCCAGGTGATGCCGGCCACCAACGGCCCGCATCTGGTCGAGCTCTGGGGCCCAAGGGAGCTTCGGCTGAGCCAGATGCAACTGGCCATCGACGAGCTGGCCGCGATGAGGTCGGCCCCACGATGAAGAACGGCCTGACACCGGCGATGCTGAGCGGTCCGGCGGCCGATCTCTATCGGCAGCTCGTGCCCGGGATGCCGCTGAGGGATCGCTGGGTGGCGGAGATCCGGGAGGCATGGGGGCAGAGGGACCATCCCAGCCTGTCGGAGTTTCCGGAGGTCGAGGTCTCCGAGCGGTCGGTGCCCTCCCTCGACACCGGCATCGACGTGCCGATCACGCTCTGCACGCCCCCCGGAGCCGGCGGCGATGCCGTCCTCTATCTGCACGGGGGCGGGTGGATCGCCCCGGCCTCGGGCAAGCATCTCGGCTGGGCGAAGCGGATCGCGGCCCTGTCGGGCCAGACCGTCGTGGCGGTGCACTACCGGCTCGCCCCGGAAGACCGATATCCATCTGCCCTGCACGATGCCGACGGCGTATTCCGGGCCATGGAAGAACTGTTCACCGGCTCGATCACGGCCGGCGGCGATTCGGCCGGGGCCAACCTGGCGGCCGCGCTCTTCTTTTTCCGCCGCCAACGAGGCCAGCGGGTGCCGGAGAAGCTGATGCTCAGCTGCGGCGTGTTGGATCTCCACCTGGAGCGGTGGTGAGGCTGAACGTCGGTGCCCACATGCAGCACGGCCTCGTGCCGGACGTCGGCGCAGTCATAAAGAGCGTGAGTTTCTACGGCACAATCGATCAGGGCGTTCACGTGTAGCAGCGGGCGGACTCGCCTGTGCGGTGGGGGAGCGTGGCGGCGTCGCCGGGCCACGTGGATCTCGAACGCTCTGAACAAAAACATGTGGGAACTAGTGGTCGACGTTGCTCACGCTCGATGAGTTCAAGACCGGGATGAAAGACAAGCAACTCGAGCGGGCCCCGCAGCGATTCAAGACCCTCGACGCCAACGGCGACGGCAAGGTCTCGATGGATGAGTTCAAGGCCAACGTCAAGCCG
>CAJBSQ010000069.1 GCA_903958265.1 uncultured Planctomycetaceae bacterium | reverse complement strand
CGGGCAGTCAGTACGACCGAAACGCACTTCGCAGGCATGGAGGTCCGCGTGGTTCCGCTGCCGATCGCCGACATGGGCGGCCTAGCCGTCGAAGGCCGCTGGTGAGACCGGCTGCTCGGACGAGCCCGCACGTCGGCCGCGGGCGAGGGCCGCGGTGACGGCGATGGCCGCGAGGCTTGCCGCGGCCAAGGAAGGCTCCGGAACGGCGGACCAGGAGACCGCGTAGTCCTGCGGGAACGAGATTGATCCCCACACGTCGCCGATGCTGTTGTCGAACGTGTTGGCCGGGTACTCGACCCGCAGTCCGTAGCGGCCAGATCGCGACAACGGAAACGACAGGTGTTCCACGGTGTTGTAGAGGCTCTCGGAACGTGCCACGAGCGTGGTGAAGGCATTGCTGCCGTCGAGTTCCCAGATCGAGAGGTTCAGGTTGGCCTGGGCGACATCGGCGTAGTCGTTGGTGGCGTAGTCGAAGAAGCGGTTTCGCAGCCACGACAGCGATGCGGTCAGCGTGCTGCTGCCTGTCAGCAGCTCGGAGATCACGTAGTCGTTGCTCCCGCCGACCACCGCGCTGCCGTAGTCCCAGCCGGTCCTCGAGACCAGGCCGAGGCTTCCCGTGCCCGTGCCGATCACATCGGTTTGGCCGTTCACCTGCAGGCTGAACGTCGTGGCCAGATCCATCCGGCCGGCACCCGCGGCCCAGTCGAGCGACTGGGTGGTGCGGAGGTAGGTCGTGCCCCCGACCGTCACCGACTGCTGGCCGTTCGACCAGCCGGTGGTCTTGTCGGCGCCGGTGAGGAGCAGCGACTTGACCACGATGCTCTGGGCCGCAGCAGGATTCGACGCGAGGGTCGGCAGTGTCTTGGCGGCGCTGACGACGAGCGCCGCGCCGCCGGCCACGAGCGGGGCGGCAAAGCTCGTGCCGGCGATTCCCATCGAATACTGGTTGGGCTGGGTGCCCTGGTTGGTCGAACTGGTGAGCGTCGGGTTGTTGCCGCCGTTTTGGCCGCCGTAAAACCCGCTGACGAGCGACGCGCCGGGCGCCGAGATATCGACCGCGGCCCGCACGCCGGCGACCGAGACCGAGGAACCGGAGGTATCGAGGTAGCCGAAGGCCTGCGGGGCCCGGCTGCTGAAACTGGCCACCGCGTCAAAGACGTTGGCGTTCGTCAGGGCTCCCACGGTGATGGCGTTGTAGTCGGACCCCGGTGAGCCCACGGTGTTGGTCGTCGGGCCGCTGTTGCCGGCGCTGGCCACGTAGGTGGTCAGCGGGTTCTGAAAGGCGTACGCATCCATGACCACCGACAGGGCTTCGGTGCCATCGGGGTCGGTGAACCCAAAACTCGAGTTGACCACGTCGGCCACGCCGAACGTCCGCTCGAAGGGCACGAGAAACGATTCAACGCTGAGGTTGAAGCTCAGGGCGTAGGCCGGCGACACCCAGTTCGAGGCGATCGCCCCGGCCCTGAGGCTGGTGCCAAAGGCGATGCCGTCCTGGTAGATCCCGCCGCCAACCGTCTGCCGGCCTCCGATCAGCATGGCCGCCCAGGTCGCATGGCGGTCGTACTTTGAATCGACCGTGATTCCTCCCCAGGCCGTGCTGCCCGAGACGAAGTTGGTCGTGTTCGTGACCACCTGCTGGAGCGTCTCATGGCCGTTCCAGAAGTAACCGGCCTCGAGGTTGGTCGTGACGGTGTTCTGGCCGAAGATCGGCGTGACGGCGTCGTAATACGCATCCGCGCCGAGGAACGTATTGAGGTCGAAGGTGTAGCCGCCCACGTTGGTGGTGGCCGTGGCCGACGGGTCAAAGCCTGCCGGCGCGACGCCAAAGGTCGCCGTGCGTGCTCCATCGCCGAACGAACCAAAGTCTGCCGCGCCGGAGGTTGCTTCCCAGGTGCGGGCATGATCCAGCGTCTGCAGGCCGTCGATGGGCGCTCTGGGGGACGCTCTTGGGGAAGCCTGAGCAACGCTCCAGGCCAGCAGCGAGACGGCGGCGAGCGTCAATGCGGCGACGCCGCATTGACGGCCAAGCGTTTCTCGCGAAGGGATCATGGCCGAGCCCCGGATGGAGTCCAGCGGGAACGCTGCCGGAACGACCGTGGCGGCCTCATGGCCCTCGTGCGTGGGGCTGGAGCCGGAGGTGGAGCACGTTCGACGCGATGCTGCCGAGTCGCAGGCTGCCTCGAGACATCGAACTCCACGGCACCGAAATAGGGATCGGGAAACTGCCAGTCGTTCTGCGCGAGCGCCGGGCTGTCCCATGCCGCGGCTGCGAACAGGACGAACGCCAGGGCGCTTCGGTATGGCCGCATGACGAAGCCCCACGCGTTCAGAATGCATGGCCGGCGAGCCGCCGCCCCCACATCAGCCCATCATCAACACGGCGATCGCGACCACCGCGGCACCGACACCGACCGGAACCGTCACAAACGGCCGTTTCCTGCCGTCGGATGGAAACTCCAGGCCGCGGGCTTCCGAGGGCAGCCCGAGCAGCCGCTCGAGATCCGCCAGGCTGATCGGGTGGGCCAGAGCGGCATCCGCTCCGGATTCGAGGGCCGCTGTGGAGTCAACCGCCCTCCGGCGGCCGTCGCTGGATTCGACCACCATCGCCAGAGGTGCAGTGAGCGAATCTCCTTGGAGCAGTTCGATGAGATCATGACCAGACATATCGTCGAGTTCCGACGCCACGAGCCAGGCATCAACATGGATGCGGCGGTGCAGGCGGAGCGCATCGGCGCCACTGGCCCGCAGATGGAGCGATAGTTTGCCGAGGCGGGCGCTGGCCGCGAGGCTCGAGTAGGCGTCGAACCTGGGATCGACGACGACCACGCTCGGAACCGTGCCGGCGTCGTGGGCATCGAACGGAGCGAGCGGACTCATCGTCAGACCTCTTCTCGGGGGGCGTCGAATCAATCAGTGCCGAGCGTGTCGCCTAGGTTGATCTCAGGCGGGCGGCCTTAAGAAACGTGAGTTTCCAGCAGTTCGGCGGGCATGCGGGTGGCACGGATCACGTCGAGCGTGATGGGACGCACGAGGTAGCCAGCGACCCCCGATGTGAGCGATCGCTGTTCTTCTTCAAGGCAGTAGTT
>CAJBSQ010000068.1 GCA_903958265.1 uncultured Planctomycetaceae bacterium | reverse complement strand
GTCCGACGGGCAGCGGAACGTGGCGATTGGCACCGAATACACGCAGCCGCGGCCGGGCGCCCCGGAAACCGGCGTGTTGACGTTCCGGTCCGCCTGCCGGAAAAGCACGTCCTCCTCGAGAAATGGCAGCAGCCAGGTGAATACCGTGAAGCCGATCGCCCCCTTGTAAGGCCCCGGAACCGAGAGCGCCGTCGATGACGTGGGTGCTGCGAGCGGCGGCAGATACCTCTTCGCGTCGTGCATGGTATGCAGCGCGAGGCCGATCTGCCGCATACTACTTCGACATGCCGTGCGGCGTGCCGCCTCACGAGCAGACTGAACGGCGGGCAGCAGGAGACCGATCAACGTGGCAATGATCGCAATCACCACCAGCAGTTCGACGAGTGTGAACGCTGCCGCACCGCCACGCCTTACAGTTTGCTGGCCCGGGCGAGAAGTGATGGGAGGCATGCGCGAGGCTCTTCTGGTTCGGAATCCAATCGGGAGAGGGTACCTGCTCGCCATGAATTGAACAGCGCTCATTTTTTCATGACCCACGACAACACCCCCACGGCACCGGTGGCTGGCATCGGTTTCTTCGAACGCTACGTCGAATCACTTTGAGGTGGGTAGTTCAATGGCGGCCCTGGGCGGCTCGAGGGAAAAACCCTACCGTACGGACTGACGCGATTGCTGGACGCAGGTCGCCAACGCCGGAGTGAGAACCCATGCCCGACGGGCGTTCGCCGATTCAGGGCTTCCTCGAGTTCCTCCACGCGAAGTACGCTGATTTTCGCGAGGGGGAGGTCGCGACGTACATCCCCGAGTTAGCCACCGCCAATCCGGAGCATTTCGGCATTTGCGTCGCCACCGCCGACGGCTTCGTCTACGAAGTCGGCGATTCGCGGCAGGGGTTCACGATCCAATCGATCTCCAAGCCGTTCGCGTATGGGCTGGCCCTCGACGAGCGGGGCCCGGAATACATGCTCACGAAGGTCGGCGTGGAACCCAGCGGCGATGCCTTCAACGCGATCAGCCTCCACAAGACGAGCGGCTGCCCGCTCAACCCGATGATCAACGCCGGGGCCATCGCCACCACGGGCCAGATCGGGGCCGCCGAACCAGAACTGTGCTTCGAGCGGATTCTGGCCATGTTCTCCCGCTACACCGGTCACGAGATGCATGTCGACGAGGCGGTCTACGCATCCGAGAGCCTCACCGGACACCGAAACCGCGCCATCGGCCACCTCCTGCGAAACTTCGAAGTCTTGGAAGGCGATCCGACGGCAGCGGTGGACACCTACTTCAGGCAGTGCGCCATCTCCGTGAACTGCGTCGACCTCGCGCTCATGGGAGCCACGCTGGCCAATCAGGGCGTCAACCCGCTGACCGGGGAGCGGGCGATCGGCGACACGCACGTGCGGAGCGTGCTCAGCGTGATGGCCTCCTGTGGGATGTATGACTTTTCAGGAGGCTGGATTTACAACGTCGGCATGCCGGCCAAGAGCGGCGTGGCGGGGGGCGTGGTGGCCGTCCTGGCAGGCCAGTTGGGGATTGGCGTCTTCTCCCCGCGGCTCGACGCCCAGAGCAACAGTGCCCGGGCTCTCCAGGTCTGCCGGGAACTCTCGCAGGCCTGGCAGCTGCACCAGTTCAATCCGCCTTTTTGTGCCCACGCGAGCCGACGAATGCAGTGCACGGGTGCGGAGCGGCACTCGAGCCGGATCCGCCATCCCTTGGAGCGGGCCTGCCTCGGAGAACACGGCGGACAAATCAACCTGTTCGAGGCTCAGGGGAATCTGGCCTTCGCCACGGTCGAACCGATTATCCGAGACGTCGTCGGCTGCGCCGGTCGCCGGCGGGGCG
>CAJBSQ010000067.1 GCA_903958265.1 uncultured Planctomycetaceae bacterium | reverse complement strand
CCTGCAGCCGTGGATGCTCGTCACGCTGCCGCTGGTGGCTCTGCCGCTGATCATTCACCTGATCAACCAGCGGCGATTTCAGACGGTGCCGTGGGCCGCGATGCAGTTTCTGCTGGCGGCCAAGGCGCTCGCGCGGGGCTATTCGCGGCTGCGGCACTGGCTGATCATGCTGCTGCGGATGCTGGCGGTCGCGGCCGTGATCCTGGCCGTGGGCCGACCGCTCTCGCGGGGCTGGTTGGCCCTCGCCGGCGGCGGCCGGCCCGACTCGGCAATCGTGGTGCTCGACCGGAGCCCGAGCATGCAGGCCGGCGCCGCGGCGGCGGGTGGCGAATCGAAACTCGACACCGGCCGCCGGCAGCTCGCCGAATCGCTCGCCACGCTCCGCGCCGGGCGGGTGCTGGTGGTCGGCGATGCGGCGCGGGGGCCGGAAGAGGTGCCCGCCGCCGAGGCGATCACCGAGCTGCCGACGTGCGGGCCCACGGCCGCCGCCGCCGACGTGCCAGGGATGCTCCAGGCGGCCTACGACTTCATTCGTGAGAACGCGGCGGGCACCACCGAGGTCTGGATCTGCTCCGACCAGCGGGCCAATGACTGGCGGCCCGACGACGGCGGCTGGGGGGGCATCCGCGATGCGTTTGCAAAACTTCCGCAGCCGGTCCGCTTCCAGCTCGTGTCGTATGCCGAGCCGCCGCGGGGCAACGTCGCCGTCCGCGTCGGCGGCGTGCGGCTCGAGACCCTCGGCAGGGATCGACGGCTCGTCGTCACCATCGCGGTGTCGCGGCAGGAAGATGGCCAGCGGCTCTCGTTGCCCCTCAAGGTCGAGATCGGCGGCGTCACCAGCACCATCGATGTGGAACTCGCCGGCCGCGAGGCGGTGCTGAAGAACCACGTGATTCCGCTCACGCGTTCGGCCCAGAGCAAGGGCTTCGGCCGCGTGTCGATTCCCACCGACGCCAATCCCGCCGACAACGAGTTCTATTTCGTGTACGACGACCCGGCGGCGCGGCGGGCACTCGTGGTCGCCGAAGACCCGGCGTCCACACGCGTGCTGGAGCTGATCGCCGGGATCGCCCCCGACACGGGGGCGGCCGGCGTCGACGTGATCCCGCCGGGCGGCCTGGCGTCGGCTCCATGGGACGCGGCCGCGGCGCTGCTCTGGCAGGCGCCGCTGCCCGAAGGCCGCGATGCCCAGCTCGTGCAGGCCTTCATCGACCGCGGTGGGCAGGTGGTGTTTTTCCCGCCGGATCGCCCCACCGCCGCGGTGTTTGCCGGCGGCCGGTGGGGCGAGTGGACGGTACACGCCAAGGCCGTCGCCCCCGAAACGTGGCGGACCGATCAGGATCTGCTCGCCAACACGCTCTCCGGCGGGGCGCTGCCGGTGGGCGACCTCGAGATTCGCCGGTCGTGCGGCCTCGCTGGAGACATCGTGCCGCTGGCCTCGCTGCCTGGCGGCGGACCGCTGATGGCACGGTCGAGCCGCGCCGACTCCGTCACCTTCTGCGCGACCACGCCCGCAGCCCGCGACTCCTCGCTCGCCGCGGAAGGCGTGGTGCTCTACGCCGTGGTGCAGCGGGCGATCGACCGCGGGCTCGCGGTCTTGGCAGGAGCGCGGCAGGTCGATGCCGGGCCGGCCGCTGTGGCCCTCGCTACCGGCGCGGGCTGGACGAGGCTGGCGGGCTCGGCGGCTGCAGCCTCGACCGAGGTCGGCCTGCATGCCGGGGTGTTCTCGGTCGGCGAGCGGCTCCTCGCCGTCAACCGGCCCGCCGCGGAAGACACCGCGGTGGTGGTGGGCGATGAGCGGATCGACGGACTGTTTCGCGGTCTCGGCTTCGCGCGGATCACCGGCCGGGCCGGCGATGCCGACAGCATGGTGCAGGAGATCTGGCGGGCCTTCCTGATCGCGATGCTCCTGGCCCTGATCGGCGAGGGGCTGTTGAGCCTTCCCCGCCGGTCGGCCCGCGAGCGGATGGCCCGGGACTTTCCGCCGGTGGAGGCCGCAGCATGACCGGCATGTCGGGCCTGCGATTCTTCACGACGCCGTGGACGATCGGGCTGTCGGCCGCGCTCGTCGTCGCCGTCGCCGCCGTCGCCTTCCTGACGTGGCGGCGGAGTGGCTACGCCGCTGGCACGGGGCTCGTCGAGCTGCTCAGGCTCGCCGTCGCGGCCATCGTGGGGCTGCTCTTGAATCAGCCCGAGTGGGTCGAGGAGTATCGCCCCGACGAGAAGCCCATGCTGGCGGTGCTCCACGACGCGTCGCGGAGCATGGACACCCAGGACGTGGTCTCGACGGGATCCACGGCGGCCGCCGGCCCGCGGACCCGTCGCGACGCGATCGCGGCCCTTGCGGGGAGCGAACTCTGGCGGCCGCTGACCGAGCGGTTCGACGTGGTGATCGAGCCGTTTGCGCCGGCTCCGCCGGGCACGGGCACCGACCTGGCCGAGCCGCTCGCCACGGCGCTCGAGCGATTCTCCGCGCTGCGGGCGGTGGTGCTCGTCTCCGACGGCGACTGGAACAAGGGGCGGCCGCCGCTGGATGCGGCGCAGGCCCTGCGGCTCGCGCAGGTGCCGGTCTACGCGGTGAGCGTGGGCAGCGCCACGAAGCTCCCCGACCTCGACCTCACGAGCCTCGACTGCCCGACCATGGGCGTGGCCGGCAAGCCGGTGCGGGTGCCGTTCACGATTCTCTCGTCGCTGCCGACCGAACGGGTGGTGGTGGCGACGCTGGCCACGTCGAGCGGCGAGAAGCTCGTCAAGGAGGTCCGGATCCCGCCGATGGCCACGGTCTCCGACTGGATCTACTGGACGCCTCCGGCCGTCGGCGACTACACGGTGACCCTCGCGATTCCGGTGCAGCAGGGAGAGCTCCTCCCCGACAACAACACGCGGACCGCTCCGATCGCCGTGCGGCAGGAGAACCTCAAGGTGCTCGTGGTGGAGAGCGTGCCCCGGTGGGAGTATCGCTATCTCCGCAACGCGCTGGCCCGCGATCCCGGCGTCGACGTGTCCTGCCTTCTCTTTCAGCCCGGGCTCTCGAAGCGGGGTGGCGGCACCAAGGACTCCATCCCCACGTTCCCCGCCGGCCTCGACGAACTCTCGACGTACGACGTGGTGTTTCTGGGCGACGTCGGCGTTGGTGCCGGCCAGCTCACCGATGAAGACTGCCGGCTCCTGAAGGGGCTCGTCGAGTATCAGGCCAGCGGGCTGGTGTTCATGCCGGGCTGGCGGGGCGAGCAGGCATCGCTGGTGGGCACGCCGCTGGAGGAACTCTGCCCGGTGGTGATCGACCCGGCGCGGCCCGACGGCTCGGCGAGCGAGGGGCCGCGGCGGCTCGTGCTCACCGAGGCGGGGAGGAAGAGCCTGTTGACGAAACTCGCCGACTCCGGGCCTGAGAACCTCGCCGTCTGGGAGAGCCTCCCCGGCGGGCAGTGGTACGGCCCCGTGCTCCGCGCCAAGGCGGGCAGCGAGGTGCTCGCCGTGCACGAGGATGCGGCCAACGAGTATGGGCGGATTCCCCTGCTCGTCACGCGGACGTTCGGCTCCGGCAAGGTGCTCTACATGGCCACCGACGGCGCCTGGCGGTGGCGGAAGGGCGTCGAGGACAAATACCACTACCGGTTCTGGGGCCAGGTGGTCCGCTGGATGGCCTACCGCCGCAACATGGCCCGGGGGGAACGCATGAGCCT
>CAJBSQ010000066.1 GCA_903958265.1 uncultured Planctomycetaceae bacterium | reverse complement strand
GCGGTGGGCGTGGGCGGCACGAAGATGAAGATTCACAGGGCGGCCATCGGCCGGATCTTCACGGCCAACGACGCCTTCCTCGACGCCGAAGACCTCCTGGCCATCGGCGAGCATCTCGAAGCCGCGGGGTGATCCGGCTGACGGCCTCACCTCTTTGCCGGGCAGGCGATCACGCTCCGCTGGTGGGCGTCGGTCATCGATTCATCCCCGCCATGCCGCCCGGTCGTGCGGCCGCCCGCAGATGACGGGAGGCGGCAGCGTCGATCACCCAGGGGAGGAACCGTGCGGCGAGGGCATAGCCCATCGCCTGCCAGCCCGGTGTGATCTCGGTTCGACGCTGCTCCATGGCGTCGGCGATCCTGCGGGCGGCCTCCGCTGCGGGCATTCGTCGGCCGCGCGACCAGGGGGGCCGCTCTCCCGTCACGAGCGCCTCCCAAAACTCGGATTCCGTGGGGCCAAGGCTGACGTGCAGCACCCCGATCCCGTCGCCGGCAAGTTCGGCCCGCAGCGTGCCGGCGAGCGATCGCAGGGCCGCCTTGGCGGCAGCGTATTCCCCATGCAACGGTAGGGGATGGAGGCCGAGGATCGAGCCCACGAACACGATCACCGGATCGTCACCCCGGGTGAGGTCGGGCAGGCCGCGGCGGACGAGTTCGGCCGGGGCAGTGAGGTCGAGGTCGATGATCCGGGCGAAGGTGTCGGGCGTGAGATTACGGAAGGGACCGATCGCACCCCCGCCCGCTGCGGCGATGAGGGCGTCAAGCCCGCCCAGCCGCGACACCGCCGCGGCGACGAGACGGTCGCGAAAGGCTGGCTCGCAGATGTCGCCCGCGAGCGGCTCGATGGCGGCGGGAGCGGCGCTGCGGCAGAGTTCCTCGAGCCTGTCGCCCCGGCGCGCCGTGGCCAGCACCCGCGCTCCGCGAGAGGCGAGTTCGAGCGCGACGGCGCGGCCCACTCCCGACGACGCCCCGGTGACGATCACACGCTTGCCCGCGAGCCGGCGGCGTCGATAGCTCATCGTGTCATCCCGGAGCCGCGGTGGTGGCGTCATCGCGAGGCCGCTCAGGATCGGGCACCCGCTCGTCGGCGGGATGCACGTGGGGCCGCACGACCGCCTCGTCGGAGGTGATCCGGCCGAGCAACGCGGCCGGCACCCGGCAGTGCACGAACACGCGGTCATCGGTGAACCGGCGGGAGAGCACCTCGCCGTAGCGACCCAGCCAGGCGAGCAGCCGGCCGTTGCCGGGGTTGGTCTCCACGTCGACGTCGCGGAATCCTCGGCCGAGGCTGTCGCTCACGGCCCGGGAGAGTTCGGGAAGACCTGCGCCAGACCGGGCGGAGATGGCGATCGCGTGCGGGTACCGCTCAGCGACCCGGTCGCGGGTGACGCGGTCGGGCAGGGCGTCGATCTTGTTGAGGACCAGCAGCGTGTCTTTCTCCTCGACGCCAATCTCCTCGAGCACCCCGCGGACGGCAGCGATCTGGGCATCGACCAGCGGGCTCGAGGCGTCGGCGACGTGGAGCAGCAGGTCGGCCTGCCGGGTCTCCTCGAGCGTCGCCTTGAAGCTGGCGATCAGGCGGTGGGGCAGGTCGCGGATGAAGCCGACGGTATCGCTGAGCAGCACGGGCCCCCAGCCGGGGAGCCGCCACCGCCGGGTGCGGGTGTCGAGCGTCGCGAACAGCTTGTCTTCGGCCAACTCGTCGGCACCCGTCAGCGAGTTGAGGAGCGTACTCTTTCCGGCGTTGGTGTAGCCCACGAGGGAAACCGTCATGCGGTCGTGCCGCGAGGCCACCTGCCGCTCGCGGCGGCCGTGGATCTCGGCGAGTTCGGCCTTGAGGTCGTGGATTCGCTTCTCGACGAGCCGACGATCGACCTCGAGCTGCTTCTCGCCGGGGCCGCGCATGCCGATGCCCATCTTCAGCCGGGAGAGGTGCGTCCACATCCGCTTCAGCCGCGGCAGCGAATACTCCAGCTGCGCCAGCTCGACCGCGAGACGAGCCTCGTAGGTGCGGGCCCGGGCGGCGAAGATGTCGAGGATCACTTCCGACCGATCGAGAACCTTGACCTCGAGCGCCCGCTCGAGGTTGCGGGTCTGCGCCGGCGAGAGGTCGTTGTCGAAGATCACGACGTCGGCATCGTGGTGGGCGACGAGAGCCTCGAGTTCGGTCACCTTGCCCTTGCCGAGGTAGGTCGTCTGGTCGGGCCGCTCGCGCCGCTGCGTCAGCTGCCCGACGACGCTCGTGCCGGCGCTGGCCGCGAGGCCCGCGAGTTCGTCGAGCGGGTGGTCCGGGTCGACCGGGGCGTCGAGAAACACGCCCACGAGCACGGCCCGCTCCCCCTGCCCACCCTTGCGATCATGGTGCTTCATTCCTCATCCTCCCCGGGTTCGTCTCCGGCTGCCAGGTGCCGGCAGCTCTCCCAGCGCCGCGTGTCGAGCAGGCCGTCGGCCACGGCATCCTTGACGGCGCATCCCGATTCATGGTCGTGCGTGCAGTCGGGAAACCGGCAGAGATTGGCGATGGGCCGCAGGTCACGAAAGGCGCTGGGCACCTCGGCGGGCACGAGCTGCCACGGTTGGAACTGTCGCACGCCTGGCGTGTCGACGAACCAGCCGCCGAGCCGGTGCGGCACCAGCCGCGCCGTGGTCGTGGTGTGTCGCCCCTTCTCATTGTCGCGGCTCACCTCGGCCACCGTGAGGTTCAGCTCGGGATCGATCGCGTTGAGGAGCGATGACTTGCCGACGCCGCTCTGGCCGATCACGGCCGTCACCCGGCCGGCGAGTTCGGCCCGCAGCCGGGTGATCCCCATGCCCGTCACCGTCGAGCAGAGGATCACCGGATAGCCCATCCGGGCGAACACGCCTGCGAGCGGCACGAGCGACGCGGCCGCCACGAGGTCGACTTTGTTGATGCAGATGACCGGCCGGATACCCGCGGCCTCCGCGGCGACGAGGAGGCGGTCGATCAGCCCCGGCTTCACCGCGGGCAAGGCCGCGCTGCCGACGATGATCATCTGATCGACGTTCGCCACGATCACGTGCCGGCGTCCGCGGCTGTCTCGCGAGAGCGACGTGTGGCGTGGCTCGATCGCTTGGATCGTCCCCTCGTCATCGCCGCCAACGCGAACCCGCACCCAGTCGCCCGCGGCGAGCGGATGCCGCTGGTCGGTGGCCACCGTCCGCAGCAGCCGCCGCATGGTGCAGCGGACCACGCGACCGTCGTCGGCCTGCACGTGGCTCTCGAGGCCATGCACGTTGAGCACGCGGCCCCGCCCGTCTCCCGCCGTGGCCGATTCCGCCGTCAGGCCGTCGGTGTGGTCGCCGGACTCCTTCTCAGCCGTGACCGTGCGCTTGCGGGTCAGGTCTCCCTTGCCGGAGATCCGTTCGGAGGTGGCCTGATCGCCGGCGGCCTCGAGATCACCGTCGACCGTCCGCGTGAGATTCCCGCTGCGGCAACGCGTCGAGCGGTTCTTGCGAAACTCGACGCGGAACTTGCGGGGTTTGACCATGCGGCGGGCGACAGCTCACGAAGGTCGCTCAGGGCGACGAGGGGCGGGGCTTGGACGGCGGTGCCGAGGTCGCGCCGGAGCGGCGGGTTTCCAGCCCGGCCGACTCCAGGAGCGAGCGGCCAAAGATATTTTCCTGGGGCGCCTTCTCGTCGACCGCCTCCACGGCCCCGAGCCGGGCCGGCTCGTAGGCGATCTGGTAGTCGTGCTTGGCGATCGAGAGTTTGTCGCCCGGCTCGAGCCGCTGCTCGCTCACGCGGACTCCGTTCACTTTCGTGCCGTTGCTGCTGCGGAGGTCCTTGATCGTCCAATAGCCGTCAACGAGTGACAGTTCGCAGTGCGAGCCGGAGATGTTGGGAAACCGGAGCACGATGTCGGCGCTCTCCCTCCGGCCGAGGACCAGCGTCGGCTTGAGGAGCGGGATCGGGTCCCCGCCTCCGACGGGAAGCAACTCTCCAAGCATGGGCACACCACCTGCCTGCGCGGAACGGTCGAAGCAAAACGGGCCAAAAGGCCTCTTATCCGAGGGTACGGCCATGGTGAGGGGTGGTCAAGGCGGCGGCGTGGCCGCGACGGGGTACACTCGAGTGTGAAGCGACTGGAGCGGACCGGGTGATCGCCGGCCGCGGCAGGCCGCCGGCTTCGGTCGGCACCCGCCGCGGCGGGAGGAAAGTCCGGGCTCCGCAGGGCACGATGGTGGGTAACGCCCACCGGCCGTGAGGTCAGGGACAGTGCCACAGAAAGTAAACCGCCGGCGGGGCTCGTTCCCGCAGGTAAGGGTGAAACGGTGAGGTAAGAGCTCACCAGCAGGCCGGGTGACCGGTCTGGCTCGGCAAACCCCATCGGGAGCAAGGCCAAGCAGGAAGAAGTTCGTCCGCGGGTCCTCGGAACCGCGGACGGCGCGAGGCGGTCCGCCTCGCCCCCGCTTCCGGGTCGGCTGCTCGAGACCCCGGGCAACCGGGGTCCTAGAGAAATGGTCGCCGCCCGCCGCCTCGTGCGGCGGGGACAGAACCCGGCTTACAGGTCCGCTCCAGTTCGCTTCATGTGCCGGCCGGTTCGTCCACCAGATCGGTCGAAACTCGGTGTTCGAGCAGTTGCATCAGTTTCGAGATGCACAGCGTGTTGACGCTGACCTGTCTCTGCTCCGCCTCGCTCTTCAGGGTCTCGTGGAGCGATTTCGGCATCCGGACCGTGATCACCCGCTGGCTCTCCCGCTGCGCCTGCCGGTCGTGCTGTCGGGATCGCAGTCCGTCGAGCATTTCCCGAATCCTGGCGTACTGCGGGGAGCACTCAAATCGCATCAGGGCGTCGGCATCCGAGAAGGTCCGGCGGACGATGCCCTCGACGCCCAGCACCTCCCTGAAAAACACCACCCACTCCGGCTCCATCGCGTGGAGCCGCTCCGCGACCTGAAGGACGGCCGTGGCGGCATGGCCGTCGGCCTGGGGGGAAGGGGCAGTTTTGGCTGGCATGACGATCTTCCTCCTGAACACGATCCTGCGGCGGCCCACGCCACCGCCTCGCCACGGCCGTCCGGTCGCAGGACTTTTTCCGTGGGCGATGAGCAACTCTTCGAGGGCGGTCAAGCGATAGCACGAAGTCGTGTCACAGCAACGACTTGCGAGCACAGGCAGGGCAGTGGCTTCTTTCCGGGCAGGCCTGCCTGGAAGCGTGGCAGGAGGGGTGGTGCCTAGGAATGAGGCAGCCGCTCCGGTTCGCATTTCCAAACTGTCCGGTCTGCGGAGTGGCCAAAACCCGCGCGGTTTGTTGGCTAAACCTCGCGTGAACGTCCCGCGTCTGACGTCTGTCTGGCAGTCCGCTCGACCAAGGTGGCAATCTCGTTGGCCAGGTCGATCTCCGTCACCGCCTGGAGCCCCTGCCACCCAGGCACGGCGTTGACCTCCAGCACCACCGGGCCGTCGTCGGTCGGGAGGATATCCACCCCGGCCACGTCGGCCCCCACGGCGGCGGCCGCCCGCCGCGCGAGCTCGAGCCAGCCCGTGGGCGGCGCGAAGGCCTCCGGCCGGCCCCCCAGGGAGATGTTGGTTCGCCACTCCCCCGCCGCGGCGATCCGCCGCATGGCGAAGGTCTGGTCGCCGATCACCAGCACCCGCACATCCCAGCCAGCGTGCGGGAGAAACTCCTGGAGGTAGCCGAGGCCGCCGGCCGACACGGCGGCAGCCGCGGCCGTGGCCG
The DNA here is from genome assembly GCA_903958265.1 of uncultured Planctomycetaceae bacterium. GTDB lineage: Bacteria > Planctomycetota > Planctomycetia > Pirellulales > UBA1268 > QWPN01. Next base: position 2,463 of record CAJBSQ010000066.1, on the reverse strand, counting down.
TGGAGACCAGGGCAATCCCGCGGCCCCGCGAGCCGAAGATCGGCTTGGCGACGCAGTTGCTGCCGAGCGCGGCGAAGGCCGCCCGGGCTGCCTCGGCATCCTGCACGACCACCGTTCGCGGCACCCGCACCCCGGCCCGGGCCAGTGCCGCCAGCGACAGGTATTTGTCGATCGCGATTTCCAGGGCGCGGGGCCGGTTCACCACCGGCATGCCCTCCGTTTCGAGGCAGCCGAGCACGTCCATCCGAAAAACCACGCTCTCGAGTCGGTCCGTTCCCGTTGCCACGCCGGGCATGCCTCGGACCACGATCGCATCGGCGGCGGAGACTTCCGCAGGGCCAAACCGCAGGCCCTCGTTGCCGAGGCTAGCGGTGAGGTGCTGCCAGCGGACGACCGTGGCGACATGGCCGCGGCGGACGACCGCGGCCCTCAGCCGCTCGATGTGCCAGCCCCCCGGTTCGCCCAGCAGCACGATCCGCATCGGCATCACGGTGCGGCCAAGTGGAAGGAGCGGGCGACAATGTCGGCCGCGAGACTCCCGAACCGCTGGCGGCGGCCCGTCTCGACATTCACAAACTCCAGCACCGCGGGGGCGAATACGGCCGGGTCGAGCGCGAAGAAATCGCGGCCGGCCCGTTCGAACATGGCCAGGAATGGCTCGCCGTGCGCCACCGATCCGCCGCTCACGCTCCGCGGGCCGATCTCGGCGAGGCTGGCATCGTCGCCGGTCACTTCGAGCACGACGCAGCCCCCGTAGAGAATCGCGTCGTTGGTGCGGCCGATGGCGACGAGGTCCTTCGCGGGCACCGGGGGCAGCGGCGCGACGCCCCGGCCTGCGACGATCCGCGTGAGGTCGAACTTCAGGTCGTGCAGCTTGTGCAGCGCCGTCTCCAGCGATCGCGCGACCACCTGCAGCGATCCGGCCACGCTTGCCGTGCGGGCGACGAGCAGGATCAGTCGTTCGGGCTCGACGCCCGCATCGGCTGCCAGTTGCCGGCAGACGTCATCCGGCGGCAGCTGCGCGGTCTCGAGCAGCCCCACGGCGACCTCGGGGCGTTCGCGAAGCCCGATCGTGTCGAACAGGTCTTCGCGGCCGATTGCTGCCCGCAGGGGGCCGCTCGCCATCGCGAAGTAGCCGCCGCTCGACACCTTCCAGCCGGCGTACTGCGCCGCGAGGCAGGCAGCGACGGGCGCGGCGGTCGACACCGACACGGCGGGCCAGGGGAGATCGTTCCAAAGACCGCCGTAGGCGGTTGCCGCCTCGTCGGCCGTGGCGAGCGACACCTGCCCGAGCCCGCCGAGCGCGACGCGGGCCATCAGCAGACCAGCCTCGCTGCCGCCGCGAGCTTCGACGCCGCAGTCGAGCACCCACGCGGCCCCGTGGCGATTGCTCGCGGCGCCGATTCCGTCGGCCCGGGCCAGCCATGGCCAGACGAGATCGAAGGCCGCCTGATTCAAAGACATGGATGTTGCCGGCTCCGGGGAGAGATCATAATGCGTTGCTGTGCCGCCGTCGGCAACGCACCGCGGCCAATCCCGCTGATCCGCTTCCCTCCGCGCTGAGATCGACCGCCGTGCCCAGTCTGACCGTCGAAAACTACGTCAAGACGATCGAGCAGATCACGAGCAGCCAGGAAGGGCGGCCCGCGACGACCGGACAAATCGCCGCAGCCCTCGGAGTGTCGCCGGGCACGGTGACGAGCATGCTGAAGACGCTCGATGCCGCGCGGCTGGCCACGCACCGGCCCTACGAGGGCGTGGCGCTCTCCCGCGCGGGCCGCGGCCTGGCCCTGCGGGTGATTCGCCGCCACCGGCTCATCGAGCTGTTCCTCCTCAAGACGCTCGACATGAGCTGGGACGAGGTGCACGACGAGGCCGAGCACATGGAGCATGCCGTCAGCGACCTGCTGGTGGAGCGGATCGACGCCTTCCTCGGCCGTCCCGACGTGGATCCCCACGGCGATCCGATTCCGCGGGCCGACGCGGTGTCGCTCGCCGAGCCCGACGACGCCGGCACGCGGTCGCTGGCAACGTGCCGGGCGGGGGCCGGGTTTCGGCTGGCACGGGTGCTCGACCAGTCGCCCGAGTTTCTCCGCTACCTCACCGACTGCGGCTTGACGCTCGGCACCGTGGGATCGGTGGAGAGCATTTCGGCCGATGCGGGGCTGATGCGGATTCGCCTCGGCGACCGCGGGCTGGCGATCGCGATCGACGCGGCCGGCAAGCTGATCGTCGCCGAACCGGAGAGAAAATAGGGACGGGAGCGATTTTTCCGTTGCCCGCACGGCCGCAGCATCGACCTCACGAAAATCGCTCCCGTCCCTCTTTTCTCATCTCGCTTACGATGCGGAATATGATCTCCCCGAGTTCCCCTCCAGCATCCGGCTCACCCGCCATGTCGAGACGGGGGCGAACGCCGCCTGCCGCCACCCCCTCGAGTGCGGACAACGAAACCATCCTCGC
>CAJBSQ010000065.1 GCA_903958265.1 uncultured Planctomycetaceae bacterium | reverse complement strand
GCGATGATGCCGGCCGTGGTGGACGTGCAGGGTCTCAATCGGATTTCGCGGATCATCTTCGCGCGAGCGGCGGGCGCCATCTGCGGCATGGTCGAGGCCGACGTGGCGGCAGGCGACCAGAAGCCGGTGGTCGTGGCCAGCATGTTCGGCAACACGACCAAGTGCCTCGATGCCGCCATCCCGCTCCTGGAGCAGGCTGGCTACGAGGTGCTCGTGTTCCATGCCACGGGCACCGGGGGCCGGGCCATGGAGTCGCTCATCGCGAGCGGCCTCGTGGCCGGCGTCTTCGACGTGACCACGACGGAACTCGCCGACGAGCTGGTCGGGGGCGTTCTCTCCGCCGGCCCGGAGCGACTTGATGCGGCGGCGAAGCATGGAGTGCCGGCGATCGTCGCCCCCGGCTGCCTCGACATGGTGAACTTTGGCGAGCAGGCCTCGGTCCCGTCGAAGTTCCACGGCCGCCACTTCTACGTCCACAATCCGCAGGTCACGCTCATGAGGACGACACCCGAGGAGTGCCTGGCCCTCGGCCGCATGGTGGCGGCGAAGGTGAACGCCTCGCGTGGTCCGGTGACCGTGCTGATGCCCCGGCGGGGCGTCAGCGTGATCGGCTTGGCCGGCGGACCGTTTCACGATCCGAAAGCCGACGAAGCCCTGTGCTCGGCGCTCGAGAACGGGCTGAGGCCCGACATCCCCCGAGTGACTCTCGACTGCGACATCAACGACCCCGCGTTCGCCCGCGCATGCGTCGAGGCGCTGTTGGTGAACATTCGCCGGCACGCCGACGCGTGCTAGCCGTCCCGCTTCTCGACAACAGGAGTTTCCATGCCCAAGGTCAAGCACTACGGAGTCTTCCAGTTCAAGCCCGAGGTGAGCCCCACGGAGATCGCCACCTGTTTTCGCGAAATGGCCGGCATGGTGGGTAGGATCCCCGAACTGCTCGACTTCACCTACGGCCCCTACGACAGCAGCGAGGGCCTCAACGACGGCTTCACCCATGGCTTTATCATGACGTTCTCGAGCCCGCGGGGCCGCGACGAGTACCTGCCGCACCCGGAGCATGAGCGGGTGAGGCAGATCGTGGTCCCATGCCTGGCCCGCGTGATCGTGTTCGATTTCAACATGCCAGAGGCCTGACCGCGGAGGGCTGCCATGCGCACCATGAAAACCTTGCTGGTCGCCGCCGCGGCCATAGTCGCTGCGGTGTGTAGGGCTGACCCGCCGCGGCCGTTGTTTGATGGCACGTCGCTGGCCGGCTGGGAGACCGTCGACGGGGACGCTCGCTGGTGGAAGGCCGCCGACGGCATGCTCGTCGGTGGCTCGCTTACCGAGCACGTGCCGCACAACACGTTTCTCTCCACGAAGGAGCGGTTCGGCAACTTCGAGCTCTCGTTCAGGATCCGGATCCGCGGAGCGGGCGGCTTCATCAACTCCGGCATCCAGATTCGCAGCGAGCGCGTGCCGAAGTCGTCGGAGATGTCGGGGTATCAGGTCGACGCGGGCCCCGGCTGGTGGGGGAAACTCTACGACGAGTCGCGACGCAACAAGGTGATCGGCGAGCCACTCGATGCGGCAGCCGTCGACGCGGCCATCAAGCCAGACGACTGGAACGAGTACGTGATCAGGGCGGATGGCCCGCGAATTCGCTCCTGGATCAACGGCGTGCCCGCGCTCGACTACCGCGAATCCGATTCGACCATCCCACTCGACGGCCACATCGGCTTCCAGGTCCACGGCGGGGGCAACGCGCTCGTCGAGGTCAAGGATGTCGTTCTCGAGCCCCTGCCGCCCTCGCCGGCGGGGGCCGCAGCGCCCAAGGGTCCACCGCCCGCTGGACCACTCTCAGCGGAGGATGAACTAAGGCGCTTCGCCCTCGCCGACGGCTTCACCGCCGAACTCGTCCTCGCCGAGAGCGAAGACCCGGGGAATCCCTACGGCAAATTCGTGGCGCTCGCCTTCGACGGCCGTGGCCGGCTCTGGACGACGACGGCGATCGAATACCCGGTCGATGCCAACGAGAACCCGGAGGCCGCACGGCGGCTCTTCGCCTCGGGTGGCCGCGACAAGGTGCTCGTGGTCGACGATCCGTGGGCCGCGCAGCCGTCGGCGCCGCGGGTGTTCGCCGCGGGCCTCGCGATGCCGTTGAGCGTGCTGCCTTCGGGTAACGGGGCGTTTGTGCAGTACGGCCCCGAGATCAGGTTCTATCGGGATACCAATGGCGACGGCCAGGCCGACGAGCACCAGACCGTGCTCGAGGGTTTCGGGGTGCAGGATTCGCACCTCTTTCCGCACCAGTTCACCCGCGTGCCGGGTGGGTGGATCCTGCTCGCCCAGGGGCTGTTCAACACGTCGCTCGTGAAGCGTCCTGGCGGCGCGGCATTCGCCGACGGGGCCACGGAGGTCCGCTTCGATGCCTGCAAACTCGGCCGCTTCCGGCCCGATGGTTCGGCATTCGAGCCGCTCACGGCCGGGCCCAACAACATCTGGGGACTGACGATCTCGCGGACGGGCGAGACCTGGCTCCAGGAGGCCAACGACATCGGGTATCCGATCTTCCCCTACGAGCCGGGCGTTTACGTGTCCACGGGGTCTCCCGACCGCCTCCGCCCCTACCAGCCGCTGATGCCCGCGCCGCTCGCACCGCCGCAGATGGGGGGCACGGGACTCAGCGGCCTCGCCCTCGCCGATGACCTCGACGGCTGGCCGGCGGCCTGGGGGGCCGGGCCCGACGCGAATCCGGACGAGCGGGTCTTCTACATCGCCAACCCGATCACCAGTTCGATCCAGTCGATCATCGCCACGCGGGCCGGAGAGCGATGGACGTATCGCAAGGGGCCCGACCTGCTGACGAGCGGCGACACGTCATTCCGCCCCGTCGCCCTCCAGTTCGGCCCCGACGGCTGCCTCTATGTCGTGGATTGGTACAACAAGGTCATCTCCCACAACGAGGTGCCGCGGACCCATCCCGATCGCGATCGCATCCGCGGCAGGATCTGGCGAATCCGGCACGCCTCGCAGCCGGTTTGCGAGCCGGTGGCGATCGCAGCGGTTGCTACGGAGAACCTGCCCCGGCACCTCGGCGCGGCAAACGCCCGGCTCGCTGACTTCGCCTGGCAGGAGATCGTGGACCGGGACGCGCGAACGCTCATTCCGGAACTCGAGCGCATGGCGGCTGATTCGGCAGCCCCGGCCGGCGGCCGCGCGGGAGCTCTCTGGGCCCTCGAAGGGCTCGGCGCGGCCGCGATGCCTGTCCTCGAGAGACTCGTCGCCGATCCATCGGCCGACCTGCGGCACGAGGCGATCCGGATCGCGGCCGTGAGCTGTTCAGAGGTTGATTTCCGCCGACTGGCCGCACCACTCGTCGATGATCCGTCACCGCGTGTGCGAGCCGCGCTGGGCGACGCCCTCCGCCGGATTCCTGTCACCTCGCCTGAGACAACCGCGCTGCTCGTGCGATTCGCCCGCGGGCCCGTGCAGGGCGATGCATGGACGGTCTATGACCGCGAGTTCGAGCGATTCCTGGCCCGCTGGGCATTGGAGAAGCACCCCGCCGAGGTCGCCGCATTTCTCGATTCGCCGGCAGGCCGCGGCCTACCCGTGGAGAATCGCCTGCTGGCGATGCTCGCGCTCGAGCCCGAGGCGGCGGCGCGAGCTCTGGTGGGGCTGCTCCCCGATCTCGGCCGGCCTCCCGACGCCGAGGAGATTCGCCTGCTTGCCGGGCAGGCTCGGCTCCCGGACGTCGCGGCGGCCCTCGAGCGGATCGCGGTCGATCCGCAGACGCGGTCGAGCACGCTCGACGCGCTGCTTGCCCTGCGGACGAGCCTCGACGCGGGCACGATCGAGCCGATCGTGGCCCGGGCCGCGACCGCTCTGCTCACGCCGGGTGGACTCCCGGGGGAGTTTCTACTCGGCCTGAGGATGGCGGGGGGGTTCACGATCACGAGCCTCGCTCCGCAGGCATCGGCCATCGCGATCGACGCCGCGGCGAGCCCCGAGCTCCGGCTGGCTGCGATCCGCTGCCTCCGCGAGCTCAGGGCGATGTCGGGCGACACCGGCCGCACGCTGCTCGAGACGGCCGGCGAGGATCGGGCACAACGGGCCGAGGTCCTCGTCGCCTGGGCCGAATCGCGGGATTCGACCGCCTGCCGCGAGCTGGTGGCCGTGGTCACCGACCTCGACCTGGCGGAGCGGCAGTCGGCGGCAGCGGTGCTTGCCCGGCATCGCGAGGGAGCCGCCGCCCTCGCGGCGGCCATGGCCGCCGGTGACATCGAGGCCACGAGCGTGCCCGTCGCCACCGTGGCCGACATGCGAACCGTGCTCGAACATGATCCGGTTGTCGAGGGGGTCTGGGCGGAGCTCACGGCCAGGGCCCCGGCCGTGCTGCGACTGACGGGCGGCGACGCCGACGCGGCCGCGACGGTCGATCTCGAGGGGCCATTCACCGTGGAAGCCTGGATCAACCTCGAGCCGCCGATCGGCAACCAGGACAGCCTGCTCGCGGCCGACGGTGTGCTCGACATGAACTTCTACGGCGAGCAGTTCCGGGTCTGGGCGAAGTCCCACAACGACATCGTCGTCGCGACGACGAAGGCCGTGCCCGGGACATGGAAGCACTACGCGGTGACCCGCGATCCGGAGGGAGCTTTCAGGCTCTACGTGAACGGCGAGTTCGACGCGGAATCGATCGTTCGTGACACCGCGGCGTACCGCGGCCTGCGGATCGGCTACAGCACTCCCAAAGACGCCGGCACGCATGGCCGCATCGCCGAGTTCCGGGTCTGGAGTCGTGCGCGGACGGCCGACGAGATCCGATCCGACTTCGATCGCAGTTACGTCGGCGACGCGAAGCAGCCGTCGAGCCTGGGCTCGTTGCACGGCGGTTCCTCGTGGGGCGAGCTGGTGGGGAGGGCGCGGGTCGAGCCGGCCCTCGACGCGCCGCGACTCGTCACGGAGGCCGATATGCAGGCCCGCGCCGAGAAGTTCGAGACGTTTCGCACGCTGGCCACCTCGGGTGGCGACGCGACGAGGGGCCGTGCCGTGTTCGCGGCGAAGTGCCTCACCTGCCATCAGCAGGGTGGACAGGGTGGAAAGATCGGGCCCGCGCTCGACGGCCTCGGGCTCACGGGCGTGGAAGCGATCCTGCGGCACGTGCTCACGCCGAGCGCGGCGATGGAGGGGGGCTATCGCAGTTTCCGTGTGGTCGTCCGCGATGGCCGCGTGATCCAAGGCCTGCTCGTCTCCCGCGACGCCGACGCGATCGTGATCCGCCAGCCCGACGTGGCCGACACGCGCATCGCAGCCAAGGACGTCGCGGAGGCGGAGTACACCGGCGTCTCCATCATGCCGGAAGGACTGCTCGAGGCGCTCCAGCCGCAGGAGGTTTCGGACCTGTTCGCGCACCTCGTGTCGCTGAGGGGTGCCCCGACGCGGCCGTAGCGGCGGCCGGCGCCGTCCAGGATGGTTCAGGTCATGGAGGAGTGGATTTGCGTCATGGACTCGTCCCCAAGGGATGCGCTACTGTGAAAGAGAAGGGCTCGTGTCAAGCGACCACCGGGCAGGGAACCGTGATGCCGATACGCAGACGCTCCAGCGCAGCACAGGCGGGCACCACCGCCCGTGAGGTGGCGATCGTCGTCGAGGCGGCCACGTCGTTCAGCCGTGGCGTGCTCAGGGGCGTGTCGCAATGGATGGTCCAGCAATCCGGGTGGCTGATCACGGTCGACGACCGGAAGGATGGATCCCCGATTCCCGAATGGCTTCTCGGCTGGTCCGGGGACGGCATGATCAGCGGCCTGCCCGAGCGAGCGCTGCCACGGACATGGCGCGGCGGCAGGCGACCGGTCGTGCACGTTCGCGATCGTCAGACGACGGAGCGGCTTCCTGGAATCCACCCCGACGATGAAGCTGCAGTGCGGCTGGCCGTGATGCATCTCGTCGAGCGCGGCGTGCGGCACCTCGGTGTCTGCTCCGGGGCCAGCGACACGGCGGTGCGGGTCGCCGCCGCCGTGCGGTTCGCCGAGGCCGCAGGCTGCGCGGTCGATGTCTTCGCCGCGCCGCCTCGAACTGGCGTCTGCGCGAGGCCCGCGGATGAGCATGGCTGCCCGGGGCTGGGCCAGTGGCTGACGAGCCTCCCGAAGCCCGTCGGCGTGGTCGCCGTGGATGACGTGCAGGCCTTGAACGTCCTCGAGGCCTGTCGCGATCAGGGCCTCGACGTTCCCGACGACGTGGCCGTGGTGACGGTCACCGAAGACGACGCCCTCTGCGACCTGGCCACGCCGGCGGTCACGAGCGTGACCCACGATCGGGCGAGGCTTGGCCGGGAGGCCGCCCGGGTCCTCGATGCGGCGATGGTTGCCGGTGAGCCCGCTTCAGTGGTCGTGCTCGTGCCACCCGCGGGTATCACCGTTCGCCGAAGCAGCGACATGCTGGCAGTTGACGACACCGACATCAGGCAGGCGATCAGGCTGATCAAGGAGCGGGGCTGTTGCGATCTCTCGGCGTCTCAGGTGGCGACGTCGGTCGGGGTCTCGCGGAAACTGCTCGACCGCAAGTTTCAGCAGATCCTGGGTCGGACGATCCACGATGAACTGCAGCGGACGAGGCTGGCCGAGGCGAAGCGGCTCCTGGCGGAAACCGACCACAAGCTTCTCATCGTCTCCGTTCGCGCCGGATTCACCCATGCCGCCCAACTCTGCAACGTGTTCAAGTCGGCCGTGGGCATGTCGCCGATGCAATACCGGAGCATCACGCGAACCTGCCGGGAGCTGACCGGCATGTCGTCCACGGATCAAGGCCGCTGACGCCGCGCCAGCCTCTGCACCCTGCCACTACCCTCGGCGACGCCGGAGGCAGGCGGCCACCGCCAGCGATCCGACGGCGATGAGTGCCACCGAGGTGGGCTCGGGCACCACGATCACGTCAAACGTCACGAGGCTCATGGCCGACACACTCTGCGTGCCGGCCAACTGCCACTGGGCGACGCTGAACGATTCACCGGCCGGATTGACGATATCGAACACGGCCATATCGGGGACGCCGTCACGGGTCAGCAGTGAAGAGAGGACCGTGCCCGTGGCCGCGGAGTAGATGCCAACGTAGTTGGGTGCGTAGGTGCCGTCGGCCACGGAGTCGACGGCGATGCCCACTCGCACCGTGCCCGAATAAGTGAGTGCAAAGTCGAGCGTGGCTCCGAAGTACCCTGTGTTCGCCCCGCTTGGCGTGTTGAATGGGCCATTGTTCACCGGCACCGAGAGGGCGCCCTGGGTGTAAAGGGCCGACCCATCGGGCCCGCGATAGATGGCGTAGCCGTTGAAGTTGACGTAGTTACCCGCGCCCCCTGTGATGCCACTCATGAACGCGGGCAGCGTCCCTGTCCAGAGGGTGGGAAACGATCCGGCCGACGTGCCGAGATTGTTACCGCTTGCGGCGGATTCGGAGACGGTGTTCGCGCCGGACGGATTCGGGATCGGCCGAATCTGCCAGTATCCATTCTTGCCGTAGGTGTTTGAGGTGCCAGTCGCGTAGGCCTTGGGCACGGCCGAATTCGACCAGTTCTGCGTTGCGAAGTTGGAAGGAGCATTACCCGGTTCGGTGCCGACATAAGCAATCGTCACCGCCTGGCATGGCATGGAAACGGTGACCGCGATCGCAGTGGCCAGAAGAGCGCCGAACGACCGGATACTCATTGCACGCATGTCATCCTCGCTGGTGAAAGACTGCCGACGGGCCTGTGGACCACCCCCCCGCACATTGTTCGGAAGTATAGTGGCACTGGCCGGCAGAGCATTGCTGGTTTCCGTCGCCACTCATTGCAAAAACGGCCTTGGGTTTTCAGGCCTGAAAACAGGATTTTTGTGCCATTGGCGGAGTGGCAGCGGCGGTATGCTCCGGGCATGGCTGCTGTCCTCCCCCGTCGTGTTCGGCCTGGTGCGGCGATCCTCGGCTGGGCGATGGTCTTCTGCCTGAACGGGATCGTGTCGGCGTGCGCCTCCCCCTCGGGGGGCTCGGGCGTGGTCGTGAGGAGCTTCCTTGCCGACCAGCCGCTCTGCCGCGCGGGCCGGCCCGCCGACCTGACGGCCGTGGTCGTCAACGACGGAGCGATGGATGCCGACGTGACGGCGTCGCTGATCGTCCCTCCGGGAATGGGTCTCGTGGCTTCCGCGGCTCCAGTCCCCGTCAGGATCACCACCACCGACGGTGAGCGGCGTCTGTCTTTTCAGGTGCAGGCTGATCGAGCCGGCCCAGCTGAGGTCGTGCTCGAACTGGCGACCTCGGACGGCGCGGTCGTGCGGCGGTCGCTCACGATCGACTTCCTGCCACCGGTGAGCGGCCAACAACTCGACATCGTGCCGCCAGCCGAACCCGTCGCGACCGACATGCTCGTGGGCGCGATCCACTGTCCGCTCTGGGAGGCAGACCGCGTGGACCTGTGGCGCGGCGTCCGCAGGCACCCCGAGCGGACGCCGGCCCTCGGCCTCTACGCGCAGGAAAACCCGCAGGTGGCCGACTGGGAGGCGAAGTGGGCCCTCGAGCATGGAATCTCGTTCTTCGTCTACTGCTGGTATCGCGACGGCGAGCGCGGGGCGGTAAAGACGCGGTTCGGCCGAGGCCTCCACGACGGCTTCTTCAAGTCAACCGTCGCGAAGCAGATGAAGTTCGCGCTGCTGTGGGAGAACCAGGCCGACGGCATCGGAGGCGTGGCTGACGAACGCGACTTCCTCGACAACCTCGTCCCCTATTGGATCGAGACGTACTTCAAGCACCCTGGCTACCTGCAGGTTGATGGGAAGCCCGTGCTCTTCATCTACGAGATCGACCGGTTCATCCAGGATCTCGGTGGCCCCGAGCCTGCCGCCCGGGCGATCGAGAAGCTGCGGGCCGCCTGCCAGGCCGCGGGCTTCAAGGGGCTCACCCTGCTCGGCGAATACAGGGGCTTCGTGCCCGCCACGCTCGACCGCATGGCGGCCTTGGCCCTCGATGCCTCGTACGCCTACTGCTGGTACGTTCCCGGCAGCCCCGCGGCCGACGAAGCAGCCGCTCAGCAGCTCGATCTCATCAGGGCCACGCGAGACCGCGGCGTGCTCCCGCAGGTGGTCACGGTGTCGCAGGGATGGAGCGGCTGGCATGACGAGGGCACGGTCTGGTCGATCCCGCCGGCACGATTCGAGGGGCTGCTCCGCGACGCGAAGGAGATCGCGCAGGCCCTTCCCAAGGATCAGCTCGGCAGCCGCATGATCCTCCTCGACAACTGGAACGAATGGGGCGAGGGACACTTCATCGCCCCCTGCCGTGAGCATGGCTTTGGCTATCTCGACGCGGTGCGGAACGTGTTCTCCACCGCGCCGCGCGAGCACGTCGACCTCTTGCCCGAGGACGTGGGCCTCGGGCCCTACGACGTCGCGGCCCGCGCCGCGCTTGCCCGTCGCGAGGAGCTGCGGCCCTTGCTCACGCGTAGGATCGACGTGGCTGGCGATCATCCCGGACTCGTGGGCTGGTGGTCGTTCGACGAGCCG
>CAJBSQ010000064.1 GCA_903958265.1 uncultured Planctomycetaceae bacterium | reverse complement strand
TGGCTGATGGGATCGAACTTGTGGTCGTGGCAGCGGGCGCACGACACGGTCAGCCCGAGGAACGCCTTCGAAAACGCGTTGATCTGGTCGTCGGTGAACCGCACCTTCTCATCGAGGGCGTCGGTCGGCCCGAAGCCGTGAAACACCATCCGGAAGTGCGCCGGGCCGATCGCCGATTCGTTGATGGTGCCGCCGGGATCGAGCCGGGGATTGGGCAGCAGGTCGCCGGCGACGTGCTCCCGCAGCAGCTGGTCGAAGGGCACGTCGGCGTTGAGCGCCCGGATCAGGTAGTTACGGTAGTGCCACGTGCCGCCGATTTCTGGATCACCCTCGGAGCCATGGGTGTCGGCGTAGCGGATCCAGTCCATCCAGTGGCGGGCCCACTGCTCGCCGAAGTGCGGGCTGGCGAGGAGGTGATCGACCAGCGCTTCGACGCCCCCCGGCTTCGACACGCCCGCCGTCCAGTGCGCTGCCTCGTCCGCCGTTGGTGGCAGGCCGATGACCGTGAAGAAGAGCCTTCGCACGAGCGGCCCCGCCGCGGCGTCGGCGGCCGGGGCGAGCCCCTTCTCTCGGAGACCGGCGAGGATGTGAAGGTCGATCGGATGCTGCGACCAGTCGTTGTCGGCGATGGTCGGGGGCGTGCCGGCGGCGAGCGGCTGAAACGACCACCACTCACGACGGCGCTTCATGACGGTCTCCCACGACGTCGCCGTCGCGAGTTCCGCGGCCGAGGGGGGCGCATCGCGGGGGTCAGGGGCGCCGGCCGCGATCCAAGTCGTAAAGTCGGCGAGCGTGGCGTCGTCGAGTTTGCCGGTGTCTTGCGGCATCTTGACGCCCTCGATCTCGTGCCGCAGCACCTTCATCAGGTAGCTGCTGGCCGGATCGCCGGGCACGATGGCGGGACCCGAATCTCCGCCGGCGAGCAGGCCGGCACGGGAATCGACCGCAAGCCCGCTGTCGGCCTGTTCGGCTGAGTTGTGGCAGGAGTAGCACCGCTCCACGAGCACCGGGCGGATCCGTGACTCGAAGAACTCGACATCGACCGCGGCGGATGCCACAGACGCCACGCCCAGGCACAGAAGGTAGGTCGTGGTCCGCATACTGCACTGTTTCGTCGCCGACGGCACTCGTGTGGAGCAGTGAACGGAACCCCCTTTAGAGTCTATCATTCGTCGCTTCCGCCACCCCTATTCGGAGGTGACCGCTTCATGAGGTGTCGAGAAGCCCTGGGAAGATCGGCGTCGATCATCGCGATGGCGTCCACCAGCGGCTCGGATTTCTCCAAAGTGAGCTGATCCTTCAGCATCAGGCTTGGGAGTTCGTCGACCGTCTGCCGGTTCACGGCTCCCCAAAGAAGGAACGGGCCGGCGGCCGGGCGCACGACCGCAGGAGATGTTCGAGAGGCTGACACGAGACACGCAGCTGAGGACAAAAGAGCGCGATGCGGACGAAAAGCGTCCACCGAAAACCTGCTGTCCCCGCAGGCGAGCATATCGGGCGCAACGAAGTCGCTCACCGTGCGAGTGAGCCTCTCGCGGGAATGGTGAGAGCGTGTCGCCTCGGCCCAGGCTCCCTGAGGGGGTGCGGGGCAGGAGTTTCGCTCCGTTTGTGGGCGTTCCGGGGAATGTTTGGGATCGACTCAGGGAGCGGCATGGGGATTGCAGTGGTATCCCGTGAGGGATGGCGATCGTCAGGCTGACCCGCGACCGGATCGAGGGAGACCCCATCATGATTGTCGTGCGATGCCTGGCCTGTGTCGTGGCGAGCCTGACGGTGTCGGCGCTCGGGGTGACGATCGACTATACGACGATCGAAAATCCCGGGAACGGTTCCAACACCAACGGCTGGGGTGCCGTGTCGTCCAGCTACCGACTTGCCACCGACGAGACGCCCAACGCGCAGTACGTCGAATTTCTCAATCGGATCGATTCCGACGGAATCAACCCGAACGGCATCTACAACGCACGAATGGGAAGTGATGCCCTCGGCGGTATCACGTTCAGCCCCGCCGCTTTTTCAGGGGCGAAGTATTCGGTCAAGGCGGGCACGAATCCCAACACGGTGCCGTATGGGAACGCCCCAGTGGTGTTCGTGACCTGGTTCTCCGCGGCGCGGTTTGTCAACTGGCTGGGCAACGGCCAACTGGCGAGTGCCGCCTCAATGGAGGATGGTACGTACACGCTCAACAATCAGACCAGCGGGGCGATCCCGCCCCGGAATCAGGGCTCTGGTGTGCAGGTCGCGCTGCCGAGCCGTGATGAGTGGTACAAGGCCGCGTATTACGAGCCGGCCTCGGCGCACTATCTGATGCTCCAGGGCACCAATACGATCACGCAGACCACCGTGCTGTATGCGGCAAACTACGGCGGGGACGCGACGCCCACCCTCGGCCCGATCGCGGTGGGTTCGTACGTCAACAGCACCACGCCGTACGGGCTTCGCGACATGCTCGGCAACGTGATTGAGTACACGGACACCGCTGGCGCCATCGATTTCGACGTCGGGCGGCCGCAGGTGTTCTCGGGAAGTTGGGCCACGCCCGTCGCGGAGATCGGATTCTGGAACGTCAACTCGCCGCCGATCTTCCGTGGCGCGACGACTGCAACCGGTGAGATCGGCTTCCGAGTGGCCGAGGTGCAGGCGGTGCCCGAACCGGCGGTGCTGCCGCTCTGCGGTGTTGGGGCTGCGATCGCCGTCGTCGTGGCGCGCCGCGTGCGACGCGGGATCACTTCTTTCCCGTCGCTGGCCCGCCGGGTACTCTCGTTTGACCTGTGACGAGCGGTCGATGGGGTGAGCCCCTGGGCCTTGCGCGGCACCGCACCACCCCGGCACAAGCGGTTTTTCACGGCCGGCTTGGGCCTGGTAGCCCTCGAGTGACACGGATTCGTGAAGATCGTCTACATCACCGCCGGAGCCGGGGGTCGCATCTGCGGCACGTGCCTCCACGACAACGCCCTCGTGAAGGCCCTGCGGGCCCGCGGAGGCGACGCGATCCTCGTGCCGGCCTACGTGCCCACGACCACTGACGAGGAGAACGTCGCCGAACGGACGGTGGTGATGGGGGGCGTGAATGTCTGGCTGCAGCAGCACGTGCCGCTGTTTCGCCATACGCCCGGCTTTCTCGATCAGCCACTCGACTCGCGGACCCTGCTTGCGTGGCTCTCTGGTCGCACCGGCAGCGCGAAGGCGGCCGACCTCGGGCCGCTCACGGCCTCGACGCTCGAAGGGGAACTCGGGCATCAGCGGAAAGAGGTGGCGAAACTCGCCCGCTGGCTGGCCCGCGAGGAGAAGCCCGACATCGTCCACCTTTCGAATGTGCTGCTCATCGGCCTTGCCCGGTCGATCCGCGCGGCGACGGGGGCACGGATCGTGTGCAGCCTCTCGGGAGAGGACGTGTTTATCGATGCGATCCCCGAGCCGCAGCGCTCGCGGATCGACAACCTGCTCCGCGAGCGGGCGGCCGATGTGGACCGATTCGTGGCCTTCAATCGCTTCAACGCGGGCTTCATGGGGGGCAGGCTCGGCGTGCCGGCCGCACGGATCGCCGTCATCCCGCACGGCGTTGACCTGGCCGCGTTTCCGGCGACGCCCCCCGACCTCGCCGCGCGTCGCCGGCAGCGCGGCGGCAAACTCGTCGTGGGCTTTCTGGCCCGCGGCTGCCCGGAGAAAGGTCTCGATCAGCTCGTACGGGCGCTGCCGATCGTGGCTGAACGGCACGACGTGGACGTGATTGCCGCCGGGGCGACGATCGACACCGAGCGGGCCTACCTCGCCGCCTGCCACGCCCTCGCCCGCGACCTCGGCGTGGCCGACCGGTTTCGCTGGCTCGGCCAGATCGATCGAGACGCAAAGCTCGACCTACTCGCCTCGATCGACGTGTTCACCCTGCCGACGCCTCGGGCCGAGGCGAAGGGGCTTTCCGCGATCGAGGCCTTGGCCGCAGGCGTGCCGGTCGTCGCCTCAGGGCACGGGGCGTTTCCGGAACTGCTCGACGACGAGCGCGCCGGCCTGCTCCATGCCCCAGGCGATCCCGCCGATCTCGCCCGTGCGATCACCGCGATCCTCGACGACGAGTCGCTGGCCGCTCGCCTCGGCGGCCACGGCCACGCGCTCGCCCGGGAACGCTGCTCGGCGGCGGGCATGGCCGCCGAGCACGAATCCCTCTACCGCTCGCTGACAGGTTCCGACGCTCGGCCGTCAGCTTCGCGAGGCCGCCGCTGACGTCCGGCCACGGCGTCGCCAGGCCATCCAGCCGGCGGCGGGCCGCTGGTTCTTCGGTGCCGTGGCCGCCATTTCAACGCCCGAGTCGTCGGTCGCCGATGCGTGGGTACACTCGCTGATCCTCCTCCCCGCGGCTCGTGTGGCGCATGTATGAAGACCTCCTCGTCCACCTCCGGCACACTGCGGATCGGCGACCAGTGGAACGCGATCACGATCATCGCCCACTCGCAGACGCATCCGCTCAAGGCGATCTGCGAGTTCACCGAGAACGCGATCGACGCCGGGGCGACGCACGTGCGGATCTCCCGCCGGCGATCCCAGGGAAAGACCTACCTCGAGGTGGCCGACGACGGCCGGGGCGTGGCGGTCGATGAGGCCGGCGAGCCCGACTTCGAGCGGATCGCAACCCACCTCTGCGACTCGATGAAGCGGCACCTCGATGCCGCTCAGCGGCGGGGTGTGCATGGCGAGTTCGGCATCGGCCTGCTCTCCTTCTGGAGCCTCGGTGAGGAACTGCGGATGGTTTCGGGCGGCCCGGCCGGCCTCCGCGAACTGCGGCTGGTTCGCGGCGAGCGGCGATACGAGATCCGCGCGGTCCGCGGCCGCATAGCGACCGGCGGCACGCGGGTGGTCGTCGGGCCGTTGCTCGAGGCCACGAAGAACCTCGTCACCGGCGAGAAGGTGGCCCGCTATCTCTCGGCGGAACTCCGCGACCGCATCCGCCGATCGGGCGCCACGATCGAGGTGATCGACAGCGTCTCGCGGAAGCAGCTCGCGGTGGTGCCCCGGGAGTTTGACGGCGACCGGCTGGAGATCCCGCGCCGCTACCCGACGCCGCTGGGCGACATCAACGTGGAGGTCTACGTTCGCGGCGATCAGGCCGCGGGTGAGCCGGGGATCGCCCTCTGCAAGGACGGCACCCGCGTGCTCAAGGACATCACCGAACTGCTGCCCTTTCAGCATGCCCCGTGGACCGACCGGCGGCTCGAGGGGCTGATTGATTTCGAGCCGCTGACCCTCGCCCCGGGCACGCGGTCAGGCATCGTGCCAGATCCGGCGCTCGACGCCCTCGTTGAGGCGGCGGCGGCAATCGAGGAGGACATCCGCGAGGCGATGGCCTCGCGGGAGCAGGCCGAGGCCGAGCGGGCCAGCCGGCAGCTCCTCAAGCAGGTTCACAAGGCCTTCGCCTCGGCGCTTGCCGACCTGCCGGCGGAGGAGTATTTGTTCTTCGACATCCCGAAGTCGGCCCCATCCCTCCAGGGACGGCCCGGCGTGTCGGGTGAGCTGCCGGCGGAGGGTGAAGGCCGCTCCAAAAAGGCCGGCGGCTCGGCTCCGCGGCCGCTCCTCGCGGCCGATCCCGGGCCGCTGGCCGCCGTGCGGATTTCCCCGCGGACGCCCAGGCGGCAACCCGGCGATTCCTGCCTGTTCTCCGCCACGGCCCGCGACGCCATCGATGTGCCGCTCGCCGGTGGTGTGCTCTTCACCTGGCAGATCCTGGCGGGCTCGGCCGCAATCGCGACCGACGGTCCGTCGTGTCGCGTGGCCTCGTCGTCGGTGGGCGTGGTGACGGTCGGCGTCACGGCGCGGCAGGGCGAGGTCGAGGTCCGCGATCAGGTCGATCTCAAGTTTGTGGACGATCCGCTCGCCGACGCCGCCGGTGGTCGCGGCCTGCCTGGCTACCGGCTCGACGCCGAGCACGGTCAGCCGTGGCGGAGCCGCTACGACTCGGCGCGGAACGAGATCGTGATCAACTCGGCCCACCGTGACTTCCTCGCCAGCCACAACGCGGCCGCCAAGCACCGCCGCTACATCGGCAAGCTCTACGCGAAGGAGGTCGTGCTCACGAACTTCCCGCACGAGTCGCCCGCGGAGGTGATGGAGCGGCTGATCGAGGTCACGCTCCGCACCGAAGACGCCCTCTGATCGGAGCAGGTCGGCGGGGCAGCAGAGGTTGAAAACCTTGTGCTCCGCGCGGGCTATGAATGGTCCGGCTTCGAGCCTTCTCCGGCGATCTCGCCACCGTGTGGCCGCCGCTCGGGAAAGGCGAGCGAGGCAGCCACGCTCGCGCCGATCAGGCCCACGATCACCAGCAGCGAGACTGCCGGATGAACGAGATGCCCCTTGGCATGAGCGTCCCAGCCCCCCTGGGCCGCCAGCCACTCATTGTGGCGGGCCGCCTCGACGATCATCTTGCAGCCCACGAACACCAGGACTGCCGAGAGGCCGTAGTTGAGGAACCGGAACAGGTCCATGACGCCGGCCAGCAGGAAGTAGAGGGCCCGCAGGCCGAGAATCGCGAACACATTCGACGTGAAGGCGATGAACCGCATGTAGTGGGTGCCGGGCGAGACCACGCCCAGGATCGCCGGCACGCTGTCGACCGCGAACAGCACGTCGGTGCTCTCCACGACCAGCAGCACCAGGAACAGCGGGGTGGCCAGGAGTTTGCCGTTCTCCCGAACGAAGAACCGGTCGCCCGACTGCTCCTTGGAGACCGGGATGAAGCGGCGGAAGAGCCGGATCATGCCGTTCTCACCCGGCTCGTGGTCGCCGCCGCCGAGGGCGAGCTTGATGCCCGTGTAGACGAGAAAGCCACCGAACAGCCACATCACCCACTTGTAGCGCTCGACGAGTTCGGCTCCGAGGAGCACGAACGTCAGCCGCATGATCACGGCGCCGAGGATGCCCCAGAAAAGCACGCGGTATTGGTACTTCAGCGGCACGCCAAAGTAGGCGAAGACCACGGCGAACACGAAGACGTTGTCCATCGACAACGACCATTCGACGAGGTAGCCGGTGAGGAACTCGATCGCCGGCTTGCTGCCCAGCCACCACCAGACGAGGCCGTTGAAGCCGAGCGCGAGAGCCGACCAGAAGCAGGTCCAGAACGCGCTCTCGCGGAGGGAGGGCTCGTGCGACTTCTTGTGGAAGACGGTGAGGTCGAGCACCAGCATCACGGTCACGAAGACCGCGAAGGCGATCCAGTGCGACATCTGGATTTCACCGCCAGCCGCGGGCGGAATGACGTCTGCAAGGAAGTGCACGGGGGGTGGTCCGAGTGGTGGGAGGGCGGGGGCCGTCGGCAGCGTCGTGGGCCTGCGAGGTCGCAGGAATGGTATCAACTCGGCCCGCCGACGAGGTCCGAACGCCGCCGGTCTTCGGTAGAAAAACTAAGTGTAGCCCGACAAACCGGCCTGCCCGGATTGAAAAAATGGGCAGGCAGGGGAGTCGGGAGGGGAATGGTGCTCCGAAAATCGCCGACGAGGCACCGCCCAGCCGGATTTTTGGTCGCGGTGGCGTCCGGCACGCGACGGGCGCCCTAGGATCATCATGCCGCGGGTGGTGGACCCCGCGGACGGCCCGGGGGGTCGCGGATCTTAGGCATGGGTCGCTCGGGTGTGGCGACCACCCCAGCCTATCGCGGGGCGCAGCCGTCTTTCCGCGACCTACCGGCCACGGCTGGCGGTCACTCTTTCCGGGCGATCAGTTCCGGCGCGGTGGCCCGCTGGTGCCGACCGCCTTCACGAAACTCATCGTCATCGCGGCGAACACCGGGGCGATGCCGTCCCACTCCCGGTCCTCGGCCTGGTAGAGGATCAGGTACACGGCGTCGTCGGTTTCCAGCGTGCGGACCTCCGCCGTGTTGGTGAGGTCGAGGCAGTAGAAGTTCATGTCGAAGCCGGTCAGCTCGCGGCCCGCAATCGTGTCGGATGCCGGTTCGCAGTCGAGTTGTTGGTACTCCTCCTTCATCTGGCCGACGACCGTGGCCGAGAGTTCCACCGGATCACCCCCCGCTGCGTGACCGCTCACCGACCAGAATCCGCCACCGGGCGCGTAGACGGTGACGGTGGCATAGCGGTCCTGGGAGTCGTCGGTGTCGACCGACCAGTTATCGGGGTACTCGAAGGCGAGTCCGAAGCGTTCGAAGTGCATGGTGGGAGTCCACGTCGCGGGTAAATACCGATTTCCCCGCGATTGTAGTCGGTGGTGGAGACCGCGAGCGGTCTGGACTCGCCCTCGAGCAGACCGCTACCGTCCCGCTCCCCCACGGGCCTTCCGCCCGCGGGGCAGACCCCGGTCATTCGTTCACGGCACCCGCCCGCATGGCACAGCCACTCGGGACGGTGGCGGCATTTCGCCGCCCCGTCTCCGCCCACATCATGGACTTCGCGATCCCGGCGGCCATCCTCCTGGCCGTGCTGGTCGTGCTCGCGCCGGTGCCTGCGGCGCTGGTGGACGTGCTGCTCGCGGTCAACCTCACCATCTCCGTCATGGCGCTGCTGGGGGCCCTCGCCGCCCGCACGCCGCTCGACATGAGCGTCTTTCCCACGTTCCTGCTCGGGATCACGCTCATCCGTCTGGTGCTCAACATCGCCACCACGAGGCTGATTCTCACCCGGGCGGCGATCGACGGCACCGCGGCCGCGGGCGAGGTGGTCGAGGCGTTCGGGGAGTTTGTCGCCGCCAACAACCTCGTCGTGGGCGCGGTCATTTTCGCGATCATCTCGATCGTGCAGCTGATCGTGATCACCGCCGGTGCCACGCGGACGAGCGAGGTGGCGGCCCGCTTCGCCCTCGACGGCCTGCCGGGCCGGCAGATGGCGATCGACACCGAAGTCAATGCCGGCTCGCTGACCCGCGAACAGGCCCGCCGGATGCGGAACGACCTGCAACGTCAGGCCGACTTCTTTGCGAGCATGGACGGCGCCAGCCGGTTCGTCCGCGGCGAGTCGATCGCCAGCATGATCATCATCGTGGTGAACATCGTCGGGGGGCTCGCCATCGGCGTCGTCGAGCACGGGATGGCCGTCGACAAGGCGCTCGGGGTGTACGCCCGCTTGACGATCGGCGACGGGCTGTCGAGTGCGGTACCCGCGCTGTTCATTTCGGTCGCCACGGGCCTGCTCGTCTCGCGGTCGAGCCAGGCGGTCGATCTCTCGCGGGAGTTCGGCCGCCAGTTCACGGCCAAGCCCCACGTACTCGCGATCACCGGCGTGTTTCTTGCCCTGCTCTCGCTCAGCGGCCTGCCGTTTCTGCCGCTCGCGGGCATGGCGGCGATCACGCTCACTGCGGCGGTGGTGATCGGGCGGCGGTCGGCCTCCGCCGACGCCCCGTCGGATGAGCTCGCCGACGATGCGGACGCCGTGGCCGGGACCTCCCGGCGGGCGCTGGCGAAGCCCGCGTCGCCCGCCGATGACCTGCTCGCCGACGACCGGGTCGCCATCGAACTTGGCCGCGGTCTCCTGGGGCTCGTGGGGAGGAATGGCCCGCTGCTCGAGCGGGTCTCGGCCCTCCGCACCGCGGTGGTTGCCGATCTCGGGGTGGTGCTGCCGCAGGTAGCACTCCGCGACGACCTCGCCCTTCCCGACCGCGGCTACCGGATCACGATTGCTGGCGACATGATCGGCGAAGCCGAGATTCCCGCGGGGCGGATGATGGCGATCATGGCGGCGGGTGAGCCATCCCCCGTCGCCGGCGCCGCCGCCATCGACCCGCTCACCGGACGCACCGGCACCTGGGTGGGGCACGCGCTGGCCGAGACCTGCCGGCTCCGGGGCGCGACCGTCCTCGACGATGCGGGCTGCGTCGCCCGCGGGCTCGAGGCCGCCGTCCGCAGGCGGGCCGACCGACTGCTGACCAGGGACGCGGCCAACCGGCTCGTCGAGTCGCTTCGCGCAGCCCAGCCGGCCGTCGTCGATCAGATCGTGCCGGGCGTGCTCAGCGTGGCCCGCATCCAGCGGACGCTCCAGTGCCTGCTCCGCGAAGGCGTGCCGATCCGGCCACTCGCGGAACTCCTCGAACTCATGTCGGACCACGCCGCCGAAGCAGCCGAACCGTGGCAGCTCGCCGAGATCGTGCGTCGCCGGCTGGCAGGCACGATCTGCCGCCGGGCACGCGATCCACAGGGCAGGCTCACCGCGGTGCGGCTTGCCGGCGGCGCCGTTGAGGCGGTCGTGCGGTCGGCCCGCGGCGCGGCGGCCCGGGTGCCGGCGAAGCTTGTGAACGACCTGCGGCGGGCGACCCGGGCGGCGATCGAGCGGGGCGGGCAGCCGGTGGTGTTGGTGCCTGCGGCCGCCCGGCGCACGATCCGCGAGGCCTTCGCCCGCCACCTGCCCGATCTCGTGGTGCTCGCCGAGGAGGAGACGCTCGACGAGGATCGGCTCGAGGTGTTTGCGACGGTGGGATCGATGGAGGGGGCCCGCGCGGCCTGACGGAGACTTTCCGGCTCAGCGATCCGCCGGTGACAAACGAACGATTGGGAGGACTGGAGAAGCAGCGATGGGTGCAGGGGCACCCTGGAAAATGATCACGTGACCGCCGCGCGGCTGCCGATGACAAGCAGTTGGTCGGTGTTGCCGAACGCGGCGGTCGATGAGGGTTCGCACCAGGAGGGTGCGAGCCTGGTTGCGAACGAGAACCTGTCAAGGAGGATGCCGTGGCTTATCACGCGACCCAGATGTCGGCCGAGGAAGTGCTGGAGCTCTGGAAGCGGTTCAAGCAGGACCAGTCCGACGAGGACCTGCGAAACCGGTTGATCGAGCTCTATCTGCCGCTCGTGAAATACAACGGCGAGCGGATCTGGTCACGGCTCCCCGACGGGGTCGAACTCGACGACCTCGTGTCGGCCGGCACGTTCGGCCTGATGGACGCCATCGACGCCTTTGACATGTCGCGGGGGGTGAAGTTCGAGACCTACTGCGTGCCTCGGATCCGCGGAGCCATGCTCGACGAACTCCGCACGATGGACTGGGTGCCGCGGCTCGTCCGCAGCAAGGCCAGCAAGCTCAACGAGGCGCTCAAGCAGCTCGAGGCCAAGTTCGGCCGCGCGCCGGCCGACGCCGAGGTGGCCGAGCACATGGGGCTCTCCCGCGAGGAGTTCGAGAAGCTCCTGATCGAGGCCAACGCCGTGAGCCTGGTGAGTCTCAACAAGAAGTGGTGCGAGACCGACAGCTCGAAGGAAGTCCAGGAGATCGACATCCTGGAAGACAAGAAGGGGGAGGACCCCACGCGGCGGATCCAGAAGGCGGATCTGATGCGGCTGGTCACCAAGGGGCTCAACCGCAATGAGCGGCTGATCATCATCCTCTACTACTACGAGGAACTGACGATGAAGGA
>CAJBSQ010000063.1 GCA_903958265.1 uncultured Planctomycetaceae bacterium | reverse complement strand
GTCGATCGCCGCCTGAATGATCGCTTCGGTCTCGGCATCGACGCTCGACGTGGCCTCGTCGAGGATCAGGATCCGCGGGTCTACCAGCAGCGCCCGGGCGATCGAGAGCCGCTGCCGCTCGCCGCCGGAGAGGCCACCGCCGCGTTCGCCGACGCGGGAGTCGTAGGCCAGCGGCTGCGAAAGGATGAAGTCGTGCGCGCCGGCGGCCCTGGCCGCGGCCACGATGTCATCTCGGCTTGCCGCCGGCCGGCCGTAGGCGATGTTGTCGGCGATCGAGCCGAAGAACAGAAAGGGCTCCTGGAGCACGCAGCCAAGGTTGCGGTGGTAGTCGGCGATGTCGACGTCCCGCAGGTTTACGCCGTCGATCCGGATCGAACCGGTCGAGGGATCGTAAAACCGGCAGACCAGGTTGGCGAGCGTCGATTTGCCCGAGCCGCTCGTGCCCACCAGCCCGATCATCTCCCCCGGCTCGATGGTCAGGTCGACACCGTGAAGCACTTCGCGGGCGCCGTAGCGGAAGTGGACCCCCGAAATCTCGATCCGCCCCTCGATGCGGCCGAGCTTC
Organism: uncultured Planctomycetaceae bacterium; assembly: GCA_903958265.1. Classification (GTDB taxonomy): domain Bacteria; phylum Planctomycetota; class Planctomycetia; order Pirellulales; family UBA1268; genus QWPN01. The sequence goes on along the minus strand of CAJBSQ010000063.1, from coordinate 7,368 downwards.
ACCGGCCGCGGGGCCTCCGCAACCGTCGGCTTGCAGTCGAGGATCTCGAAGATCCGCTGGGCGCTCGCCGCCGCCCGCTGCGTGGCGGGCACCATGCGAATCATCGATTCGACACGGCCGTAGAACCGGGCGATGTAGGCGAGAAACGCGGTCAGGGCGCCGACCGTCACGCCCGCGGAGAACACGAGCCAGGCGCCGCAGGCCCAGACCACCAGCAGGCCGACCTCGCTGATCAGGCTCACGATCGGGCCCGTGAACGACCAGACGACGTTGACACGGTCGTTGGCGTCGAGCACGCGGTCGTTGGCCGCGACGAACCGGTCGACCTCGCGGGATTCCTGGGCGAAGGCCTTGACGACGCGGATGCCCGGGATGGTGTCGGCCAGCACGCTGGTCATGTCACCCCAGGCCACGCTGGCCCGGGCGAAGCCGCGGCGGAGCCGCTCCCGCACGGCGTAGATCAGCCAGACCACAAACGGGAAGGGGATGAGCGTGAGAATCGCCAGCAACGGGTTGAGCCAGATGAGGACGGCCGCCGTGAGGGCCAGGAGCATCACGTTCGATGCGAACTCGATCAGGTTCACCGACAGGAAGGTGTTGATCTTGTCGGTGTCGCTGCTCACGCGCGACATCAGGTCACCAGTTCGCTTGCCCTGATAGAAGTCGAGCGACAGCGACTGCATGTGGGCATAGGTTCGGGTGCGAAGACCGGCGGCGATCCGCTCGCTCACCCAGCCGAGCGTCCAGGTCTGTGCCCAGGAGAGGAGCCAGGCCGCCACGGCCGCGGCGAGCAGGCCGCCGAGATACCACCACACGAGCGTGAACGGCACGTCTTTGCCGTTCTGCTTCGGGATCAGCACGTCGTCGACCAGCGGCATGGTCAGGTATGGGGGTATCAACGCGGCTGCCGTGCTGGCGAGCGAGAGGACGCCGCCGAAAATGGCCATGCCGGCATGCGGCCGAGCGAACGAGATCAGCCGCACCAGCGCCCGCCATGAGGCGGTTCCGCCGGTCACGTCGTCTCCCATACCGCGGCGGGCTGCGGCGGGCTTCTCTGGTGTGTCACCGGCGTCGTTTCCCTCGGCCGGGGGCACGGCCGGCCGCGTGGCAATCGGTTCCGAGAGCCCGCCGGGCCCGGGCGTTCGCGCGTCGAAGGCATCTTCGAGCGCGTGGATCGTGTCGGCAGTCGCGGGCGTAAACAGCCACCGCGCGACCACGCGATCGCCCGAAGAGAGTTCAATCCGACCGACAGCGGACCGGAGCTGCACATCCAGCCGGGAGTCGGAATCAATTTCCCACTCACGCGGCCCGAGAACGCCGGCCGGCGCCACGTCCGCGGAGGCCGGCTCGTCGGCGATCAGCCGCTTGTTCGTGAGCACGATCCAGCCATCTTTGAACCGCAAGTGGGCGTCGAGGTCGAATCGACCCGTCGCCAAGACGGTCTCCCCGGGGGCCAACCGCACCGGACCGGCCCAGGGCAGGGAACCGCCCTCGGGGGTGGGAATCGAGCCAGCGGCAGGAGGGCCTGCGGTCATCGGGGCAAAGGGGCCGTGAGCCCGCCAGGAAATCTGGAAAAACCGAAGAAAACACGCGTTTTTGGTTCGCCCAGGGCCGGTTGCATCGGCTGCCCAGGGGCCACCCCCAGAAATTTGCGTGGCTTTCCGAACATGCCTAGATTACCGTCAAGCCGACGCCAGGGATTGGTCGATTCCGCCTGGGCGTCGATCCTGCCGGTTCGACCACCCAGGTGCCGCCCACCGCTGTCCGCTGCCGAACTGTAGAAATTTCCTGCCTGCCTGTCGCGACTGACCATATTTTGCCGCGCCCTCCGGTAACTTCTCTCGTGTTTCCCATCCCCGGGATGCGTTGTCGTGCTGAGAATAGGCACCTGACGATGAATCCGAGCGTCGAGGATGGTTTTCGGCACGGGAGATGCTTCGTTCATGAACTGCTGGAAAAATATTCGCGATTGGTGCGCCGAAGCGTAAACTCTGCTCATCGATCTGCGAAGCCTGCCAAGGGAAACCGAGGCTTGTTTTTTCAGCGAGGCGGTGGCAACCGGATTTGGTTCGGAAGCCATCGAGGTTTGAATCATGGTGCCGCGAGGAACGGGTATCGCAAGCGAACGCGCGTCCGTGTGGCGTGCGGCGTTACCATCCGGCCTCGCGGTGTAGGAATCTTTTCGTCACATGGCCACATCGGCCGGTCGGTTGGCGGGTTGTTCGGTTCGTTCGTCGTTCTTCAGCCTCACAGCGAAGCATTGCTTCGCCGAGAGCATCTCTCCAGCGGCCCCGGATTGCCAACCGCCGCCCTGACGGGTTCTCACGTCGGGTTCGTACGGATGTCCGCCCCTGCGGACAGCATTGAGCGGGCGACGCGCCACCTCAGTGCCGTTGTGAACCGTGCGGCCTCCGTTCCAGCACAACCCGTCGGAATGTCCGGCGGCTGGACGAGGCGCACACGACCAGACCCGCGCACGCGTCTGCGCACGGTCTAGAGAAACGCATTCCTTCCATGGAGATTCTTTCGGTCAAGGTCCTCCGCGGCCCCAATCAGTGGGCGTCGTTTCCCTGCCTCGAAGCGTGGGTCGACCTCGGTCGGCTCGAGGATTTTCCCTCCAACACGCTTCCCGGCTTCAATGAGCGGATCATGGCGTGGCTGCCCGCGATGATCGAGCACCGCTGCTCGATCGGAGAGCGGGGCGGCTTCTTCGAGCGGCTGCGGACCGGCACGTGGATGGGCCACGTGCTCGAGCACGTAACGCTTGAACTCCAGACCCTCTCCGGCACGCCGGTGGGTTACGGCCGCGCTCGTGAAACCAAGACCCGCGGCATCTACAAGGTGGTCATCGAATACAAGGAAGAGAAGTTCGCGATCGAGTGTCTGCATGCCGCCCACCGGCTGCTGACGGCGGCGATCGACGACACGGCGTTCGACGTGGTGGCCGAGGTGAAGCGGCTGCGGGGCGTCCTGCTCGATGTGCAACTCGGCCCGAGCACCCGCTCGATCGTCGAGGCGGCTGCAGCCCGCGGCATTCCGTCGCAGCGGCTGACCGCCGGATCGCTCGTGCGGCTCGGTCAGGGTGCCAGGCAGCGGCGGATTCTGGCTGCCGAGACCGACCGGACCGGCGCGGTCGCCGAGACGATTGCTCAGGACAAGGAGCTCACGCGGACGCTGCTGGCGGAATCAGGCATCCCGGTTCCCGAGGGGCGGCCGGTCACCGACGCAGCCGACGCCTGGGCGATGGCCGAGGAGATCGGCGGTCCGGTCGTCATCAAGCCGCGGTACGGCAACCAGGGACGGGGTGTCTCTGTAAACCTCGTCACCCGTGAGGAGGTCGAGCAGGCCTGGAACCTCGCCACTGAGCAGGATCCGTCGGTCGTCGTCGAGCGGTTCGTGTCCGGAGCCGACTACCGGGTGCTCGTCGTCGGCAACCGGATGGTGGCCGCCGCGCGGCGGCATCCGCCGACGGTCGTCGGCGACGGCGCGGCGACGGTGCGGCAGCTGGTCGACCGGGTCAACGAGGATCCGCGGCGGTGCGGCGATCATGCCACCTCGCTGAGCCCGATGGTGATCGACGAGGTGGCGACGGCCGTGCTTCGGGAGCAGGGGCTCACGGAGCAGGACGTGCCCTCGGCGGGCCGGTCGGTACTCCTGCGGCGGAATGCCAACCTGAGCACCGGGGGCTCGGCGGAAGACGTCACCGACGTCGTGCATCCCGACGTCGCGGCGCGGGCCGTCGAGGCGGCGCGGATCATCGGCCTCGATGTCGCGGGCATCGACCTGGTGATGCAAGACATCACGCAGTCGCTCGAGGCGCAGCGGGGCGTCGTGATCGAGGTCAACGCGGCCCCCGGGCTGCGGATGCACCTCGAGCCAACGATGGGCATGCCGCGGAATGTCGGTGCCGCCATCGTCGACTCCCTGTTCAGCCCTGGCGACGACGGCCGGATTCCGACGGCTGCGGTCACTGGCACGAACGGCAAGACCACGGTCGTGCGGCTGATCTCCCATCTTGCCACCACCGGTGGCGCCACCGTGGGCAACACCTGCACGGAGGGGGTTTGGATCGGTGGCCGGCAGATCGATGCCGGCGACTGCAGCGGCCCGAAGAGCGCCCGCCGGGTGCTTGCCAACCCCGCGGTCACCACGGCGGTGTTCGAGGCAGCGCGGGGGGGCATCCTCCGGGAGGGCTGCGGCTTCGACTGCTGCGACGTCGCGGTCGTCACCAACATCTCCTCGGGGGATCACCTCGGCATCGCCGAGATCGACACGCCCGAAGAGATCGCCTGGGTGAAGGGGGCGATCGTCGCGGCGGTGCGGCCCAGCGGCGCCGCCGTGCTCAATGCCGCCGATCCCCTGGTCGTGGGCATGAAGAAATGGTGCAAGGGGCAGGTGGTCTATTTCGCCCTCGACCCGACCAACGCCGTGCTCGTCGAGCATCTCGCGCAGGGGGGCCTCGCGGCCACCGTGCGCGAGGGTTGGATCGTGCTGTGTGACGGCCCGCGGGAGACCCGGCTCGCCCATCTCGATCGCGTGCCGCTGGTGCACCGCGGCCTGGTCGACTTCCAGGTGGACAACGTGCTGGCCAGCGCCGCGGCGGCCTGGCGGCTTGGCGTGCCGCTGGAACTCGTCCGGCTGGGCCTCGAAAGCTTCTCCAGCGGGTCGGGCGGATCGCCCGGCCGGTTCAACCTGCTCGATCTCGAGGGGGCCTCGGTCGTGGTCGACTACGGCCACAACGTGCCGTCGCTCGAGCGGATCTGTGCGTCGCTGGCGAAGTTTCCCCATCCCCGGCGGACGGCCGTCTACTCGGCAGCCGGCGATCGTCGCGACGAGGACCTCGTCGCCCAGGGCAGGCTGCTGGCGGCGACATTCGATCGGGTGGTGATCTACGAAGATGCCTACATTCGTGGCCGCCAGCCGGGCGAGATCACGGCGCTGATCTCGCAGGGCATCCGCGAGGCCATGAAGGCCGACAGGCCGGTCGCGATCGAGGCCGGCGGTGACTGGGCGACCAGCTCCGCCCTCGTGCTCGACGCCGTGGGCAAGGGGGACCTCGTCTTGCTGCAGGCGGACACGATCGAGCAGACCATCGCCTGGCTGTCGGAGCGGTACGGCAGTCGCCTCAAGGAGGCCGCTTTCGACCACTTCACGGGCATCGGCGATGTCGCCGCGGCCAATCCGCCGAAGCCGGCGGAGACTGACGAGGCCAAGGTGGGCACGCTCACCGGCCACTGGCAGCCCCCCGCCTCCACGCCGCCCGGCAGGCAGTGCTGACGCTCGGCACTGCCTCCTTCGCATCGAGATGTCGACGGGCCGGACGTCCTACTTCAGCCCAGCGCGGCGGTCGAGGGCGCCCTTCACGCCGAGCTGCTCGGGGTGCCGGGCGATCTTGTCGGTGAACACCCGGACGTCATCGACGATCGGCCGCAGTTCCCGTGTCAGGCGGTTGACGTTGCCGGCTGCCTGGGCGAGATCGTTGTAGACCTGCGGATCGCGGACCAGCTTGCCGAGCGTGCCCTGCGATTCATTGAGCGCCTTGGTGAACATCGATGCCTGCTGGAGGGTCTCGTCGAGGCGGCCGATCGTGACGTCGATCTGCGCCACCATCCCCTCGCCCCGCTCACCGAGCGGCTTGGTGAGCCCCTCGAGGTTGCGGAGGTTGCGGTCGGCCGTGTCGACGGTTTCGCCAATGCCCTGCACGGTGGTCCGCAGGTCGTTGATCACGTCGGGGAGTGAGTTGAGGGTCTGCTTCAGGTTCGCACGGGCCTGCGGATCGCCCATCACGTCGTTGATGTTGGCCATGGCCAGGTTGAAGGCGTCGAGCGCGGCATCGGTCTTCTGCACCATGCTGGAGAACTTGTCGTCTTCGCCGAGCAGGAGCCGGTCGAGGTTGTCGGTGAGTTTCTTGACCGATTCGCTCGCCTCGGCGAGCGATTGCATCGCGCCGCCAAGCTTGGGCTCGAGAGTGGCGAACACCTCGAAGGGATCACGGGAGACGGCGCCGACGAGCACCTCGTCTTTGCCCACCCGCTGCCGCGGCGGCCGGACCGTGCCGGGAACGAGCTGGATTTCGGCGTCGCCCAGCAGCGTGCTGGCGATCCGCGGTTGCTCGTCTCGGTAGATCGGCACGTAGGAGTCGATCTTGGCCAGCACGCTCACGCCTCCGCGCTCGTCGAGTTGCACGTCAGAGACGCGGCCCACGAGGATGCCGTTCTTCCGAACCGGGGTGCCGTCGGCCACGCCCCGGGCGTCGGTGAAGCTCATCTTGAGCGGATAGGTGGCCTGCACGAGCGAGGGCAGATCGCCGAACAGCACGATCAGGATTCCGGTGATGATGGCCGTCGCCAGCACCACCACGCCCACGCGGAACTGCATCACGCGGTCGTTCATTTCCCAGCCTCCGGATCGTCGGGCTCGTGGTCGTCGCTCGCCCCGCTGCCGCTCGCGGCCTCGGCGCGGGCCTGCTCTTCGCGGAGTTCCATCAGCCGGGCTCCGGCCCGTCCCTCGACAAACTGGCGGATTCGGGGATCCTGGCAGTGGTCGAGTTCTTCGGCTGTGCCGTCGAACACGACCTGCGACTCGCCCACCCGCAGGCGGAAGAGCGGGTAGAGCATGATCACCCGATCGGCCACCTTGCGGGCGGTGTTCATGTCGTGCGTGACCACCACGCTGGTCACGTTCGGCCGGCCGCGGACCCGGAGGATCAGTTCGTTGATCACGTCGCTCATGATCGGGTCGAGCCCGGTGGTGGGCTCGTCGTAGAGCACGAGATGCGGGTCGAGGGCCAGGGCCCGTGCCAGGCCAGCCCGCTTTCGCATACCCCCGGAGAGCTGCACCGGCTTCTTGGGGAGCACGCTGCGGGGCAGCCCCACCTCGTCGACGAGCGACTCCACGATCGATCGCACCTCGGCGGCAGGGATGTGGGTGTGCTCGCGGAGTGGGAAGGCGACGTTATCGAAGATGGAAAGGCTGTCGAACAGGGCGGCGCCTTGAAACACGAAGCCGTAGCGGGTGCGGAGGTGGGCCAGGGCCCGCTCGCTGAGACTGGCGAGGGAGCGGCCCTCGAACTGCACGTCGCCGCTGGTCGGCCGGATCAGGCCGATCATCGACTTGAGCAGCACCGTCTTTCCGCAGCCGCTTTCGCCGAGCACGACGAGCGTCTCTCCCGGATCCAGGTCGATGGAGATGTCCTGGAGCACGTCCTGCGTTCCAAACCGCACGGAGAGCCGCTCGACCCGTAGGATCGGGCCGGCCGGCACGTCGGCGGAGCGGGGAGTGGCTGGGGCGGCGACGCGCATGGTGTCAGAGCAGCTTCCTGGGCCCTTCGGGGCGGAAGAAGTCGTGGACGTTGTTGAGCCAGATTCC
>CAJBSQ010000062.1 GCA_903958265.1 uncultured Planctomycetaceae bacterium | reverse complement strand
TGCTGACCTGAGCCCCTCGCGGCACTCGGGATCTCACGCTGGGCAGGGCATAGCTCGATGCTCTGCCCGGGGGTGTTTATGAAATCGGGGACGGGAGCGATTTTCGGCTCCGGGATTGATCTGGCCCCGCGACTAAAGGAGCCGGCCCAGGCGTTTCCCGTCCACATGCGGCTGCTGAATCGCCTTCATCCGCTCCCGTCCCCGTTTTCCGCGACGGCGGGGGTGCTGCGCAGGTAGGAAACCTGCGGCTACGTGGCCATCCGGCGTGCATCGCTCCCCGTAGGTGCAGGTTTTTGAGCTGCATCACCGTCGAGCGTGCTGCGCAGGTAGGAAACCTGCGGCTACGGTGCCGGCGGCCCCGGAGCGAGTGGGCGTCGTTAGCGGTCGCCCCAGCGCTCGATCACGAGCGGATCGTGCGAGCGGATGTCGCCGATCCGAAGCGCCGCGCGGCCGGCAAGCAGGTCGTCGACCAGCGTGCCCACCACCTCGGCTCGCCAACCCGTTGCCAAGAGCGGCATCCGCTCATCCTCGAAGTAGCCGAGCTTGTAGGCGAGCAGGTCGCGCATGTCAGACGACGTGCCCACCAGCGCCGGAGCGAGGCGGTTGCTGCGGCACATTCCGGCCACCGCCGTGGCAAGAAACTGGCCGAGCATGGCGAGTTGCGGCGGCGGGGCGCGGTGCCGTTCGCCGCCAGGGCACTCCTCCTCGGGCAGGGCGAGCCCGCGGCCAATCGCCTCCGACAGCCCGGTGAGGATGTACCGCAGGTCCGACCGCTGCATCCCGCGGATTGCGGAGATCTGCCGCTCGTCGGCGCTCTTCCGCTTGCAGAGTTCGACGAGCAGGTCGTCGCGGAGCACCCGCTTGGGTGGCATGTCGCGCTGCTCCGCGACGGCGTCTCGCCAGTGCCAGAGTTCGCGGGCGACGGCGAGTTCCCGCCGGGAGAGACCGTTGAGCCCCGAGACCCTCCGCCACCGCTTGCGACTGAACGACTCCTCGACGTCGTCCTGCCAGGCGGCCATCTCCTGCTGCATCCAGTCGACGCGGCCGAGCGATTCGAGTTGCCCTTCCATCGTCCGCCAGAGCTGCTCGAGGTGCCGGACGTCGTCGACCGCGTATTCGAGCTGGGCCTGCGTGAGCGGCCGCTGCCGCCAGTCGGTCCGCGTCTCTCCCTTGTTGGTCGGGAGGTTGAGAAAGCGGCGGACGATCGAGGCGTAGCCGGCGGGAAAGTCGTGGTCAATCAGGCCAGCGGCCAGCTGCACGTCAAAGAGCGATGACGGACGAGCCTTGATCGCGTGCAGGATGAAGCCCAGCTCCTCGCGGCCCGCATGCACCACCGTCGTGCGGCCCGGTTCGGCCAGAAGCCGCCAGAACGGCTCGAGGTCGTGGGCCTTGAGCGTGTCGATGACAGCGAGGATGCCCGGTGCGGCCACCTGCACGAGGCAGAGTTGGCTGCGGTAGGTGTGCTCGGAGACAAACTCCGTGTCGAAGCAGAGATGGGAGTGCTCGGCGAGCCGGTCAGCGAGGTCTCTGACCTGCAGGTCGGTGGAGATGACCTCGAACGAGTCGGGGGCGGGGCGGGGGTGCATAGGTGGGGGCCGGGGGTTTGCCGTCGGCCCGAATGAATGGGTGGCGGGATGCCGCTACACGAACAGCCATGCCATCAGGGCGAAGACCGGCAGCAGCACTCCCATACTGTACATGATGTAGCCGAAGAAACTCGGCATCCTCACTCCGGATTGCTCCGCGATCGCCTTGACCATGAAGTTGGGCCCGTTGCCGATGTAGGTCATCGCTCCGAGGAACACCGCCCCGAGGCTCACCGCGGCCAGCAAGCGGGCCTCCTCGCTCGTGAGGCCGTCGGCCGGCTCGATCCCCGCCGCCTCGAAAAATACGAGGTAGGTCGGGGCGTTGTCGAGCACCGCCGAGAGCGCGCCGGTCGACCAGAAATAGGCCTGCGGCGAGGTGAGGCCGAGGCTGTCGCCGTGGACGTGGAGCAGGGCCAGGGCCGGCTGCATACAGATGAAGATCCCGATGAAGAGTGCCGCCACCTCGAGGATCGCGGCGTACGTAAAGCCGTTCTTCCGGCGGATGCCGTCGGAGCCGAGCAGGAGCGAGAGCCCGACCAGGCCGAGGAGCACCGCCTCGCGGAGATAGACCCACGGATGCCAGGACGTGCCGGGCACCGGCTTCGACGGGTCGAGCAGGGCCACCGCCGCGATCACGCCGGCCATCAGCGGCAGGTTGGGCCAGAGGCCACCAAACCGTAGGCTCCGCGTGAGGACGCGGTCGCGGACGAGGTCGGCCCGGGTCTCCCGGGGATGGGCGACAAACGTGTCCCAGATCCAGTAGATGGCCAGCAGCGTGGCGTTGGTGAACAGCCACTCGTTCCACAACGACAGGGTCCAGAGAAAGTCGACACCCTGCAGGTATCCGAGGAACAGCGGCGGGTCGCCGATCGGCAGCAGCAGCCCGCCGCAGTTGCAGACCATGAAGATGAAGAACACCAGCGTGTGGGCGACGTGCCGCCGCTCGCGGTTGGTCTCGAGCAGCGGCCGCACGAGGAGCATTGCCGCGCCGGTCGTGCCGATGAAGCTCGCGAGCAGGGCGCCCACCGCCAGGAAGGCTGCGTTGGTGGTGGGCGTGGCCTCCAGGTCGCCCTCGATCCGCACGCCACCGGTGATCACGTAGAGGGCGAACAGCAGCGTGATGAAGGGGACGTATTCCGAGAGCAGCGCATTGGCAAGCACCGCGCCCACGGTGGGCCACGACAGCCCGGCCGCCGGCTCGACCACCGCGTGCGCCGGAAAGTGGAGGTCGACGGGCTGCCGGTGGAAGGCGAGGTAATACCCCAGCGTGACCGCGGCCAGCAGGCCGGCCACGAGGAGTTTGCTGGAGTTGTGCTCCCACCAGTGGGAGATGCCCGGCGTGAGCGGCAGGATGGCGATTGCCGCGAGCAGCAGGGCGAAGGGAATCACGGTGGCCGGCGGCGGCGCGGCGGTGCCGCCGTGGCCCGCATCGGACGCCTCGCCGTGCTGATTTTTGTCGTCGGCCGGGTGGTCCGCGTGCCCGGCGGCGTGGGCCGCTTGTGACCGCACCAGCAAATCACGACCATGTTGCGGCAGGCCGAAGACCGCCATCACGAGATAGGCGGCGACGGCGGCGGCGAGGCCCCACAGGGGAAGCCGCGACGAACTGGCGGATGGCGGGGCGTCGTGCACGGGCATGGCCTCCGGGCGAAGTGACAGGTTGGCAGATCGTATGACACCACCGATGGCAGCGAAAGCGGACGTGACGGACGATTCCGAGATCTGGCTGCGGGGCAACGTGCGGCCCGCGATCGGCCTGGGCGTGGCCGTCGTGGCGGTCGGGAGCCTGGTGATGGCGGCGGCCGCGGCCCTCGGGCCGCCGGCGGGAGTCGCATGGGCGGTGGCGGCGATCTGCCTGGCCGGGGTGCTCGTGGCGGGAGCGGTTGCCTGGGCCGCGCGGCGTCCGCGACTCGTGCATCGCGGCGGGGTGCTGGAGGTGCGGCTCTCGCCGCTGGCCGTGCAGCGGGTTCCGCTCGAGATCGTCGAGTGCGTGTTCCCCGGATCGCACCTGCTCGGTGCGGGAGAGCCGAATGCCGCCGACCGTCGGGTCACCACGCTGGTGCTGCGGCTGGCCGAACGGGCGGTGGAGTGGCGGTCGCGGCCCACCGTGCCGGCCTGGGGCACGTGGCACGACGGCAGCGTGGTCGTCGACGGCCGCTGGTGCGAGCCGTTGTCACCCGAACTGGCCCGCGGAATCTCCGCGCGGCTGCTCGAGGCCAAGCGCCGCCTGGCCGACGAGGTGGGCCGATGACGCTCGGAGCATGGTCGCTGCCGGGCGGGCTGCTCGTGAGCGTGCGGTCGGTCGAGGAGGCGGCTGCGGCGCGATCTGGAGGCGCTTCGATCATCGATGTGAAAGAGCCGAGTCGCGGGCCCCTCGGTCGGGCCGATGCGGAGGTGGCTGCGGCCATCGCCCTGCGGGTGGGCTCGACCACAGCCTGCACGCTGGCCTGCGGTGAGCTGGCGGAGGGCTGGCAGGCCATCGCGAGTCATGTTCACCGGATCCATGGCCTGCTGGCGGCTGCTCGCGGGCGGTTGTCGGCCGTCAAGGCCGGACCAGCCGGGATGGACGAGGCTGAGTGGCTCACCGCCTTCACGGCTCTCGCCGGGGCCCTGCCATCCGGCGTGGAACTGGTGGCGGTTGCGTACGCCGACTGGCAAACCGCTGCGTCGCCGGCCCCGCTCCGGCTGATCGCCGCGGCGGCCGCCGTCGGGGCCGCGACGCTCCTGATCGACACCTTCGACAAGCAGGGGCCTGGGCTGTTCGGAGCCGCCCCGGTGCCGGAGGTGGCCTCGTGGCTGGAGGCGGCCAGGTCAGCCGGGATCCGGGTCGCCCTGGCCGGCCGGCTGGATGCCCGGGAATGCGGCACGGCGCTGGCTCTGGGAGCGGTGATTGTGGGGGTACGGACAGCCGCCTGCGCGGGGGGCCGCATGGGCAGCGTCGAGGAGAGGAAAGTGGCCGCGCTCGTGGGTACACTCGCGGAGGCCTGGCGAGAGTCGGTGCCCGTGCCTCCGAGGAATAACCACCATGAAGTCGATGGAAGTCAGAATCCCGCACAGTCTCGAGCAGGATGAGGTCCGCCGCCGCCTCGATGCGGCCGTCGTGCGGGCCCGTGACGAATATGCCGACAAGGTCGGAGCGATCGACGCGTCGTGGCGGGACGACGGTCAACTCGCCGTCTCGCTCGACGTCATGGGGATGGCGATCGACAGCGAGGTTGAAATCCTCCTCACCGAACTCGTCGTCAAGCTCCAGGTTCCCGGGATGGCCGGGCTGTTTGCCGGAAAGATCAAAAGCGGCATCGAACAGCGGATCGGCGGGCTCCTGGAGTCTTCCCCCGCCTAGCCGTCGGGGCGATGGGTTGCAACGGTTGGGAGGGCGACGACCAACGCCTTGGTCCCGATGCCGGTGATATGTTTTGAAATGCCGATCTCTCACAGGGATATCCTCTCACCATGACCTCACGCGTCTCGATGACAGCCACGATGCTCTTCCACTGGCCGCGGCGGGCGGCGATCGGCTCGACCTTTTGCGCGGCGCTGCTCTGGGCTGTGGTTGAGGTGTCGCCGGCTCATGCTCAGGGCGGCGGTCAGCCAGCCGCCGGCGTGCCTGAAGACGATCCCTTCGCCGACGAACTCAACCCGTTCGGCCGCGGTGCCGGCACTCCGCCCTCGGCTCCGACGCAGCCCGACTCGCGGCCCGCGATGCCTTCCCGCGGCACGCAGCGGCTGCCGGTGCCATTCCCCGAGACGACCGTTCCCGGAGACGCCGCACCCCGCCGGCCCGACCGGGCCCGAGTGGCGCCCCGCGACATGGGCGCCAGTGATTCCGACCGGGGCGGCGACCGTGATGCGTGGGAGCCGACACCGGCCGAGCAGCTGCTGGTCGAAGCCGAGAAGCTCGACAGGGCCGGGAAGCTGGCCGAAGCCCGCGAAAAACTGCTCGAGGTGATCAAGCTCGACCCCAAGATGACGCTCGCCTACCTCGCGCTGGGCGTGACGGCCCGCCGGCAGGGCGACTTCGAGGGCAGCGTCGATGCCTGTTCCAAAGGGTTGTCGATCGATCCCCAGGATTCGGAACTCTACCTGCGGCGTGGCATCGCGTGGTTTCATCTCGGGCTCTACGGCATCGCCCTCGAAGACTTTGAGGATGCGGCCGGCATCGCCTACGACGACCCGCGGCCTGAACTCTGGCGTGGCCTGACGCTGATCGAGCTGGATCGGCCCCTCGAGGCGATCAATGCCTATGCCTCGAGCATCCGCCGCGACCGCACCTACATGCTCGCCTACCTCAATCGTGGCCTGGCGTATCTCGATACGAGTGAGCCGCGGAAGGCGGAGTTTGATTTCAATCAGGCCATTCGTCACGACCCCCG